>JAUPUU010000334.1 GCA_030917395.1 Cyanobacteriota bacterium erpe_2018_sw_21hr_WHONDRS-SW48-000092_B_bin.40 | reverse complement strand
GCAAAAACGAAGCTAGTTTTTTCACCGTTGTGGCCGACAGCCCCATCAGAACAACCCTGGTAGATATTCGCGAAGGCCGCTACGAAGCCGCTCTCAAGCAACTGAAAACCCTGTACGAGCGCAATCCCTCGGCCATCGAACTGCAGTATTTAATGGCTGTTTCGTCAGTAATGCTGCGCCGCAACCCCGAGGCCATCGAGCACTACCGCCGAGTTTTAGACGACCGGCTCGCCCCCTTGCGCTTGAAGCAGCTAGCGCAAAAAGGCCTGGACAAGATTCAGCCCCGCTAGAGCTAGGCTATTTAGCCTAGACGGCAGAAATTCAATCATTCTTTCAGTCAAGCAGCATGGCTCGACCGAGCAATACCATCAGCTCGGCTGGATCATCAGTAACTATGCCGTCTACACCCATTTTAATTGCATCAAGCCAGGCGCGCCTGCCATTGGCCGTCCAGCCGGTCACCTTAAGACCGGCCTGGTGAGCCTCTTCTACAATCTCGGCACGACAAGAACCGAAACACAAATGCAAATAGTTAACGCCTAAATCAAGGGCGTATTTGGGCATGTCAATCAAGATAGCATCAGCCAGCATAGCCAATTGAATATCATTATCGAGCTGGCGCAAACGCTGCAAAACATAGTGATCGAACGAACTAATAATTACTTTGTCATTATGGTTATAGTCAGAGAGCATTGCCAGTAGCTCTTCTTCAATATCGCTGTAGCTAACCGGGGCATTCTTGATCTCAATATTGAGTATCGACTTTCCTGCCACCATATCTAGAACTTCAGAGAGCAGAGGCACTTTTTCGCTGCGATAACCAATATCGAACCACTGACCAGCACTGAGTCGATGAATTTCATCATAGGTGACATCAGAAACTAAGCCCACACCATTGGTGGTGCGACCAAGATCTTGATCGTGAATAACAACCAGCTCACCGCTGGCACAGCGCTGAACATCAAGCTCGATGCCGTCTACGCCTAGCTCCAAACAATTTTTGAAAGCGGCAAGAGTATTCTCGGGCGCCCATTCTCGGCCGCCACGATGGGCAAATACTTTAATATCTTCGGCTTTAGAGATCTAACACCTTCTGCGGATGAAGAAAGCCCATGTTTAGAGTAACCACAAGCTTACCGTTCTGCACCAAAATTTTCTCAAGGGGACATTCTACACCGTGCTCACTGCCGACCAAGCCAGCAATATTCTTCAAGACCAGGCAGTCTTTCTCACGGCCGACTTCAAATCTAATTTTCTCTTTCTGCTTAATAATGAAAGTGCCCCAGCGTTCAGCTGTGGGGTGCTCATTAATAATGCTAATGACATTTGATTGACGAATCACTTCGCGCACATGGGAAGCAATGGCACGAATCAAGCCAGGAATTTCATCTCTGGAGCCAAAGGTCTCCATCAACACCCGATTGACGAGATAACCATGCAACGAAGCCCCCTCGGGCCGCCCCTCTAGAAACTTGATCACACCAGAAAATGGGTCGGAGGCTCCCTTAACGACCTTACGGGCGCCATCAATAACCTCGTTTTCACAGGCCACCAGGGTTTCTCGAATCTGGGCATTCATGGTCTTGCGGTCGCAACAATCGCAGCTGGCTGAGCTATGTTCCATGAGTACTCCCCACTGTATGTATGCACTAGACATCACATGTACACCCAGACATTCTGCCCCACTGAGGCCGATAATTATCATCGAGTATAATTAAATGCTCAAAAGATAGAACTTTCCGGGCCAATCGCCCGGGGCAAGGGGCAGCAGATGAAATCAATCATCGTCATTCCGGCACGCTATGACTCTTCCAGATTCCCCGGCAAACCGCTGGTGAAAATAAGCGGCATAACCATGCTTGAGCGCACCTGGCGCATCGCCAAGCAATCGTTAGCTGACCGGGTGGTGATTGCCACAGACGACAGCCGCATAGAAGACCACGCCAAGAGCTTTGGCGCTGAAGTAGTGCGTACCAGCCACGACTGCACCAACGGCACCGAGCGCACCTTTGAAGCCGTAAACCAGCTAGATAACCCAGGCGATATCATCGTCAATATGCAAGGCGATGCCGTTCTCACCCCGCCCTGGATTCTGAGTGACGTTATCAAGGCCATGAAAGCTGACCCATCGGTGCGCATTGCCACACCGGCAGTGAAAATCTCCCTAGCCGAATACAAAGACCTGGCAGCACAGAAGGCCGCTGGCATAGTAGGCGGAACTCTGGTTGTCTTCAATAAACACTTAGACGCTATGTATTTTTCCAAATCTCCCATTACATTTTTGCGCACCCTGCCTGAGGGCGAACCACCGCTCTACAGACATATTGGCCTCTACGCTTACACTCACTCAGCGCTCAAAGAGTACCTGGCCTTACCCCCTGGCGATCTAGAAAAAATTGAAGGGCTGGAGCAACTGCGCGCTTTAGAAAACGGCATTGACATTAGAGTCGTGCTCGTCGACTACAAAGGCCGCACCCACGGCTCAGTTGATAGCCCCACCGATGTACCAAGAGTGCAAGAAATAATTGCTGCTCAAGGTGAACTTTTTGAATTAGCCCCAAACTAAAGAGACAGAAATGCGACTGATACTGGCAAGACACGGCAACACTTTCGGCCCCGGCGACAAAGTTACATGGGTAGGCAGCGCCAACGATCTGCCCCTGGTGCAGTCAGGCCTTGAGCAGGCCGAACGGGCCGCAGCCGCCCTGGAGGGCACAACCTTAGCAGCGATTTACTGCGCGCCTTTGCTACGCACTAAAAAATTTGCTGAGATTGTAGCCGACAAGCAAGCGACCAAGCCTACCCCCATAATCGACAACCGGCTGACAGAGCTAGATTATGGCGACTGGAGCGGGCTAAGCGATGATGAAATCGCCGCTAAATTTGGCGACAGTTTAAAAAATTGGATTAACAGCAGCACCTGGCCAAGCGGCTGCCACTGGGCCTCGAGCGAAGCAGCTGTAACAGCTGAAGTGCAGTCACTGGTAGCCGAACTAGAAGCAAAGCACGAAGGCGAAACAGTCTTGCTGGTAAGCAGCAATGGCCGGCTGCGCTATTTTCTCAAGCTCATTGCCGGTGAATTTGAACGCCGCGTAGCAAGCAAGCAATTCAAAATGGGCACCGGCAAAGTGAGCGTATTAGATGGTCATACAAACTATTCACTCTTAGGCTGGAATGAAGACCCCGCTGCGCTTAAAGACCTTCTTTGTGCCGCCACTAAAGCATGATTAAGGGCGTCAAGTTAATCGACTTTGACGATGTGCCTCACGATTTGAAAAGTGAAGCCCAAGAGCTAATCGAAGCTGCACTGGCAGAGGCTAGCAGCCCAAAGAGCGAAGAGCCCTTGCTCATTCACATGTGCGGCATTCCCGGCAGCGGTAAAACCACCTACACCCGCCAATTTTTAAATAGCGCTAAATCTTTCAATCTCGTGCAATTTGATACGGTGATGGAAAGCCTGACAGGCTACCAGCAAGACTGCAAAAAGCTGGGCATTGAAGCGGCCTTTCAGCGCTGGGAGCTACCAGCCCGGGCCGTCGGCTACCACCTGCTACAGAAGCTGGTGGAGGAGCGCCGCAACATTTTCTTTGACCATAGCGCCACTAATAGAAAACATCTCGACCTGATCAAAGCCGTCCAAAATCAGGGCTATCAGGTAGAAATGCATTTCATTGGCTGCACGGTAGAGGAAGCAACTAAACGCGTCAAAGCTCGCGAAGCCACAATTCAAAGGCATACCCCACTGAGCTTAATCAGTGAGCGCAGCCAGCTCCTCGACGAACTTTTGCCTCACTACGAGAACTTAGTAGATAGGTTCTTAAGGGTAAGCACTTGATATCCTCGGGAATCTTTCTTAGCCTCTCTTCGTCATAGCCTAGAAAAGGTAATACAATCTACTTGGTTCTCAGGGGATGTGGAAAGTGCAAAACAATCGGATAGTTAGAGCCTTGGCTCTTACAGCGGCAACTCTGAATCTATTGAGCTGGGCTAACTTCTCAAGCTCGGCGGCAATCGCCCGGCAAGACTCAAGACAGCCGCGCTATGCCCCTCAAGCGAGCACTAGCCATATTGAAACCATGGACCCTAAAAACGTTCCTGAATTTCCACCTAATCAGCCAGCCACAGCACCAAGCCGCTCTTACAACCCGGCTTCAGGTTCGCGCATTTCCTCTCAAGATAACCAAGGCTCAGGCACAGCCTTGAAAGCAGATGCTTCCTCCGCCTCTCTGCCGGTGCAAACCCGTCTTAAACTTGTGCTAGAAACATCGGTAGATGCCAAAGCTAGCAACCCTGGCGATTTATTCGAAGCCCACGTAAAAGACGACTTGTTCTATGGCACCAGCCTTCTACTAGCCAAAGGCAGCCTGGTGCGCGGTCGAGTATTTGAGGTTACCAAACCAAGACTATTGAGTCGAGCCGCCAAGATTGGCTTACGCCTGGAACAAATAGTCACTCCCTCTGGCGAAGTTATTCCCCTCGATGCGGCTCTAGAATTTCAGAAAGGCCTGACCAATCAAAAAGGTCAGCTCGACCCCGGCACTAATTTCGGCACCCGAGTAGAAGGCAACGTCCGCGCCGTCACAGGCTTGTCTTCAACTGGCACCGCCCGCAATGCCTTGATTGCTGCCAACGTTGCCACCCTGGGCGCACCAGCAATCGCCACTGCCATTGGTGGCTCAGCCATTGCTATTTTCCGCTCCGGAGACAATGTCAGCTTAGCCCCCGGCCAAGAGCTAGAAGTGCAACTGACCAATGACTTAGGCGTACAAATTAACTAGACTTGAACCGGTTTGCGCTTTCTGGTTCTCACCAACATCAAATTGGATGAAAATGCTTTATTGGCTGGCTCTAAGTTGGTCGCTCTGGTGAACTCTTCTTCGGCCTCTTCAAGATAGTTACGCTTGAGATAGATAACCCCAAGGTTATTGTGCACCCAGGCATTTTGGGGCGACAATTTCAGACAAATCTTCAACTCTTTCAAGGCTTCGTTGAGCTTATTCTGCTTAATTTGCAAATTGGCTAAGTTATAGTGCGCCGACATCGAATTGAAATGCAAATTAATGGCCTTACGATAGGCATTTTCAGCCTCTTCGTACTCGCCTTCTTTGGCGAGAAGTGAACCAAGGTTGATGAAAGCTTCCATATAGTCGGGTCGACGATCAACGATGTATTGATAGCGTTCAATTGCTTCCTTGTTGCGCTCCTGCAATTGGAAAATAAGCGCTCCTTGATATTGAGCTTCCCAATACATAGGCTTAAGACTGAGAGCAATATTGATTTCTCTGAGAGCATCACTAAATTTGCCCTGACGAGTTAAGCGCTGAGCCTTAAACAAATGGGGCTCAGGATCTCTTTGCTCTGGTGGCACCGATGGTGCAGTAAGCTCACGCAAGTGTGCTTCTTTTTTCTTCTTCTCTTGTTCATCGCGATATTCGCTTTCTTCCATCTCTTCAGCGTCATCGATGTCTTCTTTGCGCCGCGGATACTTGCGCTTCTTCTTGGCGGCCGCAGCCTCGTCTTCTTCTTCGTCCTCAGCATCGGCAGCCTTGGACTTGGGTTTAGCGGCAGCAGGCTCAGCTTCTTCGGCCTCATCTTCGACCTGATCGGGAGCCATCTCGACACTCTTGGCTGGGCTCTTTTTCGCCGGCTCATCCACAGCGTCTTCTTCAAGAGGAACGGCTTTAGGAGCAGCTGGCACAACCTTTTTGATAGGTTCAGGAGGCTCAGTGCGAGGTGCTTCTTCAGCACTCTCTACTTCAGCACTGTTTTCTTTAGCACCACCTGGCACCGGTGCAGCCGGGGTGTTACGAGCGGCAGGGGCCGCAGGCCTTTTCTGTTCTAAAGGTTCGGGTGGTTCTGTTCTAGGGGGCACTGGCGCGCCAGTCTCAACGCTTGAGCCGGGAACCGGGGCTTTGGCAGCTTCAGTACTCGCTTCTGATTCAGCCTCTGACTTTGCGCCTGAATTAGCTTCTGGCTTAACTTCAGTTTCTGGTTTAGGTTCTGCTTGTGAATCGGCTTGTGGCTCAGATTGTGTTTCAGATTGTGGTTCGATGCGTGGTCAAGGCGCAGCTTCAGGCTTCGACTATGGAGCGACTGGCTTTGCCTCGGGCTCAGT
>JAUPUU010000333.1 GCA_030917395.1 Cyanobacteriota bacterium erpe_2018_sw_21hr_WHONDRS-SW48-000092_B_bin.40 | reverse complement strand
GATTTCGCTGGTGTAGCTCAACGGTAGAGCAACGGTTTTGTAAACCGTCGGTTGCGGGTTCGATTCCCATCACCAGCTTATGGGTGGATGTCCGAGTGGTTAAAGGAGACAGGCTGTAAACTTGTTAGCGAAAGCTTACGCTGGTTCGAATCCAGCTCCACCCAAACTTTTGTCCTCAGTGTGAAAGCGCAAAAGACAGAGTCAGGAGACCGAAGCAACCTCTTTACAGGTAGTTGCTTCAAAACAAAAAAGCCGATCAAAATTTTCCAAGAGTAAAGAAAATTTTGAGGAATCCCGAGAATCGAAAATCACCGTAGATAATAAAGTCCTCGTAGATTTACGTGCCCACGTAGCTTAGCGGTAGAGCACCCCCTTGGTAAGGGGGAGGTCACGAGTTCGATTCTCGTCGTGGGCTCCATTTAAACCGAACCTGTAACCATATCCAGGTTCAAGTCCAAAAGGCCCTGCATATCAGAATCAATTGATAGTCAGTATCCGTAAGAAGCAGTAATTTGTAAGGAGAGTAGATAGGATGGCCCGTCAAAAGTTTGAACGCAACAAACCAAACGTGAACGTTGGAACGATCGGGCACGTTGATCATGGCAAAACATCGTTAACCGCAGCTATTACAATGACTTTGGCCAAAACTGGCCAAGCCAAAGCTAAGAAATACGATGAGATCGATGCTGCTCCCGAAGAAAAAGCTCGTGGTATTACCATTAATACCGCTCACGTAGAATATGAAACAGACAAGCGTCACTACAGTCACGTTGACTGCCCAGGACACGCTGACTACATCAAGAACATGATTACTGGTGCTGCCCAAATGGACGGCGCTATCCTCGTGATTTCAGCCAACGATGGTCCTATGCCACAAACTCGTGAGCACATCTTGCTTGCCCGTCAAGTTGGCGTTCCACACATCGTTGTCTTCTTGAACAAGTGCGACATGGTCGACGATCCAGAATTGATCGAACTAGTTGAAATGGAAGCCCGCGAATTGCTTTCCAAATACAACTTCGACGGTGACAATATTCCAATCATCCGTGGTTCAGCTCTCAAGACTCTTGAAGGCGACCCCAAGTATGAGCAAGCCATTCTTGACTTGATGAAAGCAGTCGACGATCACATCCCAACTCCAGAAAGAGATTTGGACAAACCATTCTTGCTCGCTGTTGAAGACGTTTTCTCAATCACTGGCCGCGGTACTGTTGCCACTGGTCGTATTGAACGCGGACAAGTTAAAGTCGGCGAAGAAGTAGAAATCGTTGGTCTGCAAGATACACGCAAAACAACCGTAACCGGCGTTGAAATGTATCAGAAGACCCTTGACTCCGGTATGGCTGGAGACAACGTTGGTATCCTCCTCAGAGGTATCGACAAGACCATGATCGAACGTGGTCAAGTTATCGCCAAACCAGGCAGCATCAAGCCACACACCAAGTTCAAGGCTGAGGTTTACATCCTCTCCAAAGAAGAAGGCGGACGTCACACTCCATTCTTCAAAGGCTACAGACCACAGTTCTACATCCGTACAACTGACGTGACCGGTTCCATCGAATTGCCAGAAGGCGTTGAAATGGTTATGCCTGGTGACAACGTTGCAATGGACGTTGAATTGATTCAACCAGTAGCTGTTGAGCAAGGTATGAGATTCGCTATCCGCGAAGGCGGCCGTACCGTCGGCGCCGGCGTAGTTGCTTCAATCATCGCCTAAGCTAGAACCTAGAATCAAATCTAGAGCTAAAAAAACTGAAGAGGGCTGCTTAAAAAGCAGCCCTCTTTTTTGATTGGCATTTAAGCTGATGCACCAGGAGTAATGCGGGCCTACCTAATGTCAGTCTACTTAATGTTCTCAAGCATGAACGATTCAGTGCTGGTTGCTGCGCCAGCGTTTTCACCAGTGCAGGCGTTGACCCTCTCAAAAAGTGCGGCCGCTTGCATCCGTCTGCCGCTGCGCAATTCTATCCAGGCGATGTCTCGTAAGGTATCGACAAATGCTGCGTCGGGCAATTTGGCTTTTTCAAATAACGATACTGCCGTAGTTAAATCTTGCAGGGCTTCTTGATCACGACCGAGCCGGGCTTTCATTTTGCCATCGAGGCTATAAGCTAGTCCTTGCAGTTCGAGAGATTGTTTGCTGCCCTTTAATTGATGCAGAATTTTATCGTTAACGATCTTGGCCTGGTCATAATTGCCACTATGGAAAAGGCAAACTGCCAGTTGCCATTGATATTTGAGATTTTTTGGATTGGCTGCCACTAGTTTTTCAAGCAGCGCTTTTGTTTCGGCTGGCTGAGATTGGCTGAGATTTTTGAGAATGGCATTTTCAGCCGAATAGTTTCGAGAACCATGAGCCTTTTGACTGGCGGCAAAGAGATTTTTAAGAACTTCTGCTTTTGACCAGTGGCCAAGGTTAGCCAATGGCACTGCAGCAATTGCTTTTCCTGCATTTGCTGTGGCCACAGCCGGAGGAGCGGAGTGCCGATTTTTGCCACGGAGGCCTTCTAGGGTTGAGGCTGCCATGTTGATGACGACCATCATTATTACTATGGAGATCACTGCTGCGAAGGCCAAGCCTATATGACGCAAGGGTTTTCGTAGGTCGGCGTCGGGTGCTTTGCGACCCACCTTTTGATTGGCTAAGCTGCCCTTTTGAGTTTGCACTAAATGCGATGTGCCTGTGGTTCTTTGCTCGGCAGCAGATTTCTGCAGTCCAGTAGATTGGGTATCTCGGTTTTCTGCTGAGGTGACAAGTTTGTCTTTTGCTGTCCCTGCGGGAATTCGTTTTCCTGATTTGTCGAAGCGATAAGTCATGGTGGTGGCAATTTGTCTGAAGGAATAAGGGCTGCCAAGAGATACCCTTATCTTTCCCCGTCCAAAACCCTCTAAACGGCCCAATAGTTAAGACATTGTGGAGCTTGCCTGGTTGTTGAAAATGAGGTGTGACCTGATGTTGCGGTTGTTAACAGTGTTTTGAATCAATTTCAAACTATTTTTTTACCCTACTAGACAGCTGAAACTATCACAGGCTCAGTGCTTGCGAAAACAGGTGGGGAAATGTTGCTAGATTTCGCCTGCTTTGAAACCAAAGCTGAAATAAATTTACTCTAGCGCCCCCGGGCGATCTCTGTACAATGTGTGGTTCGTTCGCTGGAACGGTCATCCCGTGCCGTCCGCAATTATAAGAGGCAGTTAATGCGTCTTGTTGCTAGGGCCGGGGAGATTAGACTGGTGCCCTATCGGATATGTTTTCGGATATATCAGATATAGCTGAAGTCTTGATGGCGACGTTATCGCTAAACGCGATTACTTATGTTGAACGCATCCTGGTTATTCACTAGGAGCACTAGGGAGAAAGTAGGCAATATGGCAAGCGCCAAAAAACAAAAAACTGATGCCGCGTCCGCGTCGAAAGTGCAAAGAATCCGCATTCGTCTTAAGTCTTACGACCACAGATTGCTCGATAAGTCTTCAGATCAGATCGTAGATACTGCTAAGCGCACTGGTGCGACAGTTTGCGGCCCAGTGCCGTTGCCAACCAAGAAGCGTGTTTATTGCGTGTTGCGTTCACCGCACGTTGACAAAAAATCGCGCGAGCACTTCGAAATCAGAGTGCACAAGAGATTGATTGATATCAACGATCCAACACCAACTACCGCTGATGCGCTTATGCGTCTTGATTTGCCAGCCGGTGTTGATATCGAAGTCAAACTCTAAGGTTTGTACTTAACAGTTGATTTGATGCAGATTTGAGAAGGACTTAAAAGCCATGACATTAGGCGTAATGGGAAGAAAAGTTGGAATGACTCAGGTATTCGATGAGAATGGCCTGGCAGTTCCTGTCACTGTAGTTAAGTTGGGCGAGAATATCGTCACCGAAACCAAAACTAAAGAGAAGCATGGCTATGTGGCTGTGCAGGTTGGTGGCTTCGCTATTAAAGAGAAGAAGCTCAACAAGCCTGATCTTGGCGCTTTCAAAAAGAAAGAGATCCAAGCTTTGAAGCCTTTGAAGGAATATCGCGTCGATGACGTTTCCTCATATAAGGTTGGCGAAGCTCTTAACGTCGAGACCTTGCTTACCCCTGGTATGAAGGTAGACGTCCGCGGTAAATCGATTGGTAAGGGCTTCCAAGGCTGTATCAAGCGCTATAACCACGGTCGCGGACCAATGAGCCACGGTTCTAAATTCCACCGCTCTATGGGTTCTATCGGCGCTGGTACCACTCCAGGTCGCGTCGTTCGTGGTCTTCATATGCCTGGTCACATGGGTGACGACAATGTTTGTGCTCGCCGCTTAACTGTGGTGAGAGTTGATACCGAAAAAGGTCTGCTCCTTGTCAGAGGCTCTGTACCTGGTGTTGACGGTGGTTTGGTTGTGATCTCCGCATCTGTAACCAAATGGAATTAGTTTCTGAACTTAAGAGAGAGAAAGTAAAATGACATCCGCGCAAGTAGTTGATCTCAAAGGCAAGAAACTGAGTGAAGTAACACTCAGTGACGCAGTCTTTGGCATTAAGCCGAACATGGGCGTAATTCACAATGCCCTGGTCAGACAGCTCGCCAATGCCAGACAAGGTAGTGCTAACACCAAAACCAGAGCTGAAGTTCGTGGTGGCGGCCGTAAGCCATGGCGTCAAAAAGGTACTGGCCGCGCCAGAGCCGGTTCTATCCGTTCACCTTTGTGGGCTGGTGGTGGCGTTCCGTTCGGTCCTAAGCCGCGCGATTACTCCATCACTATGAACAAGAAGATGAGAGTGCTTGCGCTTAAATCTGCTCTTGCCGCTAGTGTTGAGAAGTTGGTTGTCGTTCAAGACTTCGACAATCTCAAAGAAGCTAAGACAAAATTGTTCAGCCAAGTATTGAAAGATCTTGGACATGAAGGCAAGAAAGTTCTCGTCGTTCTCGACTATGCCTGCGATGCTTGCGCCCGTGTTGAACGTGCTGCTCGCAATATCGACAGTCTGAAAGTGATCGCAATGAGCAACTTGAACGTCAAAGATTTGCTCCATTACGAAGTCATCCTCACAAATGCTAGAACCCTTGAAGCAATCAACAATCGCTTCGAAGCTTCAAGCAAAGAAAAAACTGAAGGTGATAAGCCTGTTGCCAAAAAAGCTGCGAAGGTAGAAGCCAAAGCTGCTCCTGCTGCCAAAGCTGAAAAGGCACCAGCCAAG
>JAUPUU010000332.1 GCA_030917395.1 Cyanobacteriota bacterium erpe_2018_sw_21hr_WHONDRS-SW48-000092_B_bin.40 | reverse complement strand
TGGCTTTGGTACTTGATGGAAGTTAAAGCCAGCATTCATCAGCTGAATACCCCAGGCCATTTTTGTACCGCCAATCATGGCGTTAGCAATGAGACGTTCACGATATTCTTTATCAGCTTTCTTCTTTTCAGCGGCATTCATTTTTGCTTGACGAGCCAATAACCCATCAGTCTCTTCGTAGATAGCTATCCTGGTACTGAGCCTTGGCTCACCACCTGCCGAACATGCTTTTAGAGTAGTGATGTGCTCGGCCAGATGAGCCGGAGCTACCGGTCCTAATTGTCGCTTAAGCTGACTCTTGGCTAGAGCACCAGCAGCATTACCGGCCATCCTGCCAAGGATAGGACCAGCGACAATGCTCATACCAGAAAGAGTAAAGCCAATTCCAGCAGGGCCGGCATAGCGCGGATTACGGTTAGTCACCGCTAGCAATCCCATCAGTGAGCCAAGATAACCACCAGTAGTGGCAGAGAAGAATCCGTTCAAATAAGCAACATTACGCGAAAGTATCCGTTTTTTTGCTCGCACATGGAACTGAACATACTCAGCCATAGCTAAATTGCGAAGATCTTGCAGAACCAAGCCTTCATTGTTGACCTGCGCCAGTTCTGAAGCTGCAACAGAACCTAAACTGTTCACGACTTGGTTACGCTCGGTCAATTTCTGATCGATGGCATCACGCAACTCAGTGGCGCGCTTTTGCATAGTCTTAGGATCGAAGCCTTTTTTCTTTTGCTTGTGATCATTAACAGCATCAAGGAATGCTTCAATTAATATGCCGCCGGTCATTATTGAGTGGCTAGTAAGCAAAAGAATTGGCCCAGCTTTCAAAACACCGCGCTTTGCTTTAGCCGGACTACGCCATGTGCGCCAACGCTCAGCAGCAATGGTGGTGATACCAGCGGTAGCTACACTTGAGCCCATTAAGTTATAGAAGAAAACTCGCCATGGCTTGCGACGGTTGCGCTCGGTTGTCTCTAGACGAAAAGTAGTATTGAGCTTAAAGAGTTGCAGTTCTTTTTCTAGTACTTCCTTATTGATACTCTCCAACTGAGCGCTGGCTAAAGGATTGATTTCAGCCGCCCCAACCTCGCCAACCACAGGAACACTAGACAAGCGCTCTAAACTTGAAGCAATCGCTTCACCAACAGGTTCATTATCCTGTTCTAACAAGCCCGTCGAATCTATGTCAACAGAGGCTGGTGTAGAGCTAACAACTGTCTCAGATTGCACAGTGCTGGCATCAGCTCTTATTGGCATTGAATCATCCGGCGTTGCCGTAGGTACCAACTGGGGCACCTCTTCGCCTTGAGCAGAACGAACTTCGCTAGCCCCTTCAGCAGAGACCAATTCAGTGCCGACTGGCTGAATCCGCTCGCCTATAGTGCTGGCCTCAGCCAAAGCTGGCAAGTTGAAGGCAACTAAAGAGCAAGACAGTGTGAGCGTTAGAGATTTAGCAAACACAAAATTCATAGCGAAACATCCTACTTGGTTAATTACGGACAAGGAGGCCCGCTTGTCCGCAATTAAGATACTGTTTCGGCGACAATCTGCCATCAGCTTCAAGTATGAGGACGGCCTCCAAGCCCTTAACACAAGCACAGACGAGGTCTTCAGTCATTCAAGGTTACCAGGCACCTCCAGGTAATCATTCTTGGTGATGATGGCCGCCAACGGTAATTGCTCTAACCTGAGGTCAATAGATGAATCGCTCATCCAGTACCGAACCAGATACGATACAAACAAAATGACCGCGCCAAGAATAGCTCTCTAGGAGCTCACTGAAAATGGACGCGGTCGTTTTGTCGCCAAGCAGTTTAGCCACCAGATGAACAGAGCTTTGCAACAAGACGGTCGATCTAGTTACCTTTATGTATTCACCTTTAGAGCGATGAACAAATCGATACAAAGATGGAGCATATGGCCTTCACAAACCATCACAGGGAGACGAGCATGCCAGAGCGCGCAAGACCTTGGGCCGAACCGTTCAAAATAAAGATGGTTGAGCCACTAAAAATTACAAGCCGCGAGTATCGCGAACACGCCATTGAGCAAGCTCATTTCAACACTTTCTTGCTGCATTCAGAAGACGTCTATATAGATCTTCTAACAGACAGCGGCACAGCAGCGATGAGCGACTATCAGTGGGCTGGTATGATGCTCGGTGACGAAGCTTATGCTGGCTCTAAAAACTTTTACAACTTACAAACCAACGTTCAAAAATATTATGGTTACCAGTACACAGTGCCTACCCATCAAGGGCGAGGGGCCGAACACATTATCTCGCAAGCGTTGATCAAAACTGGTGATGTGGTACCAGGCAATATGTATTTCACTACCACCAGAGCGCACCAGGAGCTGGCCGGCGGTACCTTCTTTGATGTAATCATTGATGAGGCCTACGACCCTTCTAGCCCCCATCTTTTTAAAGGCAACGTCGATCTCAAAAAGCTGCAAGATTTGATCGACCGAGTTGGTGCGGCAAAAATTCCATATATAAACGTGCAAGCCTGCGTCAATATGGCAGGCGGTCAACCTTTCTCGTTAGCTAATCTCCAGCTTGTGCGCCAACTCTGCAACCGCTACGGTATCAAAATAATACTTGATGCCACAAGGGCCATGGAAAATGCCTGGTTCATAAAAAATCGAGAACCAGGCCAAAGCCACAGAACTTGTGCCGAAATTCTACGCGACATGTGCGACCTCACAGACGGCTGCACAATGTCAGGCAAAAAAGATCTATTGGTAAATATCGGTGGTTTCCTAGCACTGCGAGAAACCGGGCTCTACGAAAAGGCCTGCGAACTAGTTGTGCTCTTCGAAGGTCTGCACACCTATGGTGGTATGGCTGGGCGTGATATGGAGGCAATGGCAAGAGGAATCAAAGAGGCCGTACAAGATCAACATCTGGCAGCCCGCATCGGACAAGTTCTATATCTGGGAAAATTATTACAGGCTGCCGAAATTCCAATAGTCACACCAGTTGGTGGCCACGCAGTCTATCTAGACGCCACGCGCTTCTTGCCGCACATTCCCCAAAACCAATTTCCGGCTCAAGCTCTAGCGGCTGCACTATATGTAGAGTCAGGAATCAGAGCCATGGAAAGAGGCGTGGTTTCGGCTGGTCGCAATAAAATTACAGGCGATCATGAATATCCCGCTCTTGAGCTGG
>JAUPUU010000331.1 GCA_030917395.1 Cyanobacteriota bacterium erpe_2018_sw_21hr_WHONDRS-SW48-000092_B_bin.40 | reverse complement strand
TTGTCGACGGCCATAACCGTAACTTTGGCTCCCTGGCCCACTGTTATTTCGAAGAAGGAGTTGGAAAGTGTTGTGCCAGCTACTGACTTGTCTGCAGTCTCTGCGTCAGCATTGGCGAAGGCGCTGACCAGGGTGACATGGCTATTGGCTTCAGCCACAACTACTACCCGGGGAAATACTGCCTGACCAGTTGGGCCTACAGGCAAATTGACGGCGCTGACGAAAGGTCCATCCACTACTACGTTTTTAGGAACGTAGAGCAGAAGACCACTGTTGAAGAGGGCCTTGTTCATTAAGGTGAATTTGTCATCAGAAGCCAGGGGCTTACCGGTTTCAAATATTTTCTTGACCAGGTCTGGATGCTTTTCTATCGCTTCGGTTAGAGGCAAGAAAATCACACCTTGTTTGGCTAGCTCTGGTTTGATCGTGGCAAATTGAGTTTGGCTTTCGTAGTCGTCTACGAACAGGCCAGCTGGTTCGCCTAGTTTAGCTAAAGCCGACTGCAAGATTTCCATTGCTGGGGCTTTAGTGGCTTTGTTTTTCAGTGGATCAACAGTAATGAATGTGGAGAGATCAAGATTGTCGATTTCAGTTTTGCGCCAATCATCATCACGAGTGGTGGGCATGGGGCTCTGGAAATAAATTTCCCAGGCTGCATTTCTTGAGTCTTGCAACCAGCTTGGTTCGCCATTTCTCTGAGCAAGATCGGCTACCCGTTCTTTTGCTATGGTGTTGGCTAACTTCAACTCCGCCATGACTGTTTCCATCTCCATCTTCATTTTTGTTCGCTTGCGCTTACTGTTAGGTCTTTTCTTTTGGATTTGTTGTGTCAGATTTTCTTCAAAATTTCTGACACTTTTGAAAGCCCTTACTCGAACCTTCTACTTCTTAACCGACTGATCCTTCCATTTCGAGCTGAATCAAACGATTCAACTCTACGGCATACTCAAGGGGCAACTCTTTTGTGAATGGCTCAAAGAAGCCATTTACAATCATCGCCGTTGCTTCGTCTTGGTTGAGGCCACGGCTCATCAGGTAGAAGAGTTGCTCTTCGCCTACTTTTGATACGGTGGCTTCGTGCTCGATGTTGACGTCTTTCTCGTCAATTTCCATTGTTGGATATGTATCTGATCTTGATTTGTCGTCGAGCAATAGGGCGTCGCACTTGACCGATGATTTAACACCGGTGGCCTTAGGATAAACCTTGATCAAACCGCGATAAGAAGTACGTCCGCCATTTTTGCAAATAGACTTGGAGATAATCATCGAGGTTGTGTTTTTGGCCGCGTGGATGATTTTTGCACCAGCATCTTGGTGTTGATCTTCGCCAGCAAAGGCAATTGAAAGTACTTCGCCATGAGCCCGTTCGCCCAATAAGTAAATGGCTGGATACTTCATTGTCAGCTTGGAGCCGAGGTTTCCGTCTACCCATTCAACTTTGGCATCTTCGTGGGCAACTGCTCTTTTGGTGACCAGGTTGTATACGTTTTTAGACCAGTTTTGAATGGTGGTGTAGCGAATGTGAGCGCCTGGTTTGGCGATTAGCTCAACTACAGCTGAGTGCAGTGAATCGGTTGAATAAGTCGGCGCGGTACATCCTTCGATGTAGTGTACGAAAGAGCCAGGCTCAGCAATGATTAGTGTGCGCTCGAACTGCCCCATGTTTTCAGCATTGATTCTGAAATAGGCTTGCAATGGAATTTCAATTTTGACGCCTGGTGGCACCCAGATGAAACTTCCACCTGACCATACGGCCGAGTTGAGAGCAGAGAACTTGTTGTCGGCAGCAGGAATTACTGTGGCGAAGTGTTCGCGCACAATGTCTTCGTGCAGTCTCAGGCCTGAGTCCATGTCGAGGAAGAGTACCCCTTGCTTTTCGAGGTCTTCGCGAATGGAGTGGTAGACCACTTCTGATTCATATTGAGCAGTGACGCCGGCTAAGAATTTGCGTTCGGCTTCAGGGATGCCTAAACGATCGAAAGTATTCTTGATACCTTCTGGTACTTCATCCCAGTCAGTTTCTTGCTTTTGTGATGGCTTGATGTAATAGAAGATGTTTTCGAAGTCGATATCATTGAGCAGCCCACAGTTGCCCCAGGTAGGCATTGGCTTTTTGTTGAAGATATCGAGAGCGCGCAAGCGGAATTTGAGCATCCACTCGGGCTCGTTCTTCATCGCTGAAATTTTTTCGACAATTTCGCGGGTTAGACCACGTCCTGACTTGAAAATATAGTCTTCTTTATCAGAGAAGCCATATTTGTAGTCATTGCCGATCCCTTCCAGACCTGCACTTTTATTGAGTTCTGGCTTAGCGCTTTCTGGCAACCCTTTGTTGTTTAGGGCTGGGGCTAGATCTGCCGACATAATTGCCTCCTTAACCATCTTAATTACTTAGCGCCTACGACTGCAGGGCTTGGGCTTGAGCTTGAACTAGAAGTTTTTGTCGCGTTGGGGCCTGTTCCTGGAGTTGGTTGCATCTCCGAAGTAACCCATTCATAACCACGGTCTTCTAGCTCGAGAGCTAGTTCACTGCCGCCGGAAGCAACAATCTTGCCGTCTTGGAAGACGTGCACGAATTGAGGCTGAACATAATTGAGCATGCGCTGATAGTGCGTGATCAGCAAGATTGCTGTATCAGCTTTACTGAGGGCATTTACACCCTCTGAAACTGTTTTGAGAGCGTCGATGTCTAGACCTGAATCGGTTTCATCAAGAATAGCCAGGGATGGGTTGAGCATTGAGAGTTGCAGAATCTCCAGACGCTTTTTCTCACCGCCAGAGAATCCGTCGTTGACATAACGTGAGAGAAACTCGTCTTTGACGCCAAGTTTAGCCATCAAAGCTTTCAGTTCAAGGCGAAATTCTTTGACTGGAATATCGCGACCGCGAACGGCGTTCACTGTTTTTCTCAAGAAGTTCGAAACTGATACACCAGGAATTGATACTGGGTATTGGAAGGCTAGGGCTAGGCCTAGCTTGGCCCGTTGGTCTGGGCTCATCTCCGAAATTTCTTGACCTTTATAGAGCATCTTGCCCGAGGTCACTTTGTATCGTGGGTGGCCCATCAGCGCGTAGGATAGGGTCGACTTGCCAGAACCGTTACGACCCATGATGGCGTGAATTTCGCCAGCATTGATAGTCAGGTTCACACCTTTGAGAATCTCTTTGTCTTCAACGTTGACGTGCAAGTCAACAATCTCGAGCAAAGGAATTGCGCTCGAATCAGAGTTTGAGCCTGTACTTTTGTTGGTGTTTGGGGAAGTCATCTTCCGGTTTGCCTCTTTTTGCTACTGGTCAAGATTTCTAGGTTGCGATCTTTGTTTTAGTGCTTTCGTGCTGGAAAAAATCTCTTTTGCTTCACCAGACAATTGCTTTGACCCAATTCTGGTTGCTTCTGAATCATATCCCTTTTATAGATGGTTTCCCTTGGGAACTTCCCTTAAAAGTTTGCAACGTTCGCAACATGGCACTTTATAGATAAAATAGTATCAAAAATCGACTAAGTCGGCACGGATTATTTATAATCCTTTTCGGGATATCGACAGATATAGGGTTTGGGGCTTCAAGCTCTTAATTTTTCGGGTCTTAGCCGGTGGTAGATTTGTTCAATTTGAGTGACAATGGAAACATAGGCAAGAATTCCCGGCAAAATGCTTAGCACGGCTCAAGACAAAACTGTGGCCACTTTCGCCCAATCGGCAAACTTTGACCAAGTTACCTATTTCAGCCCGATAAAACCTGCCTAACAAAATTTGAGACAGCAATAAATGATCACACAGCCATTAGGCGAGATACCCGAGAAAACTCAAGAAGCAATCGTGCTTCACCTAAAGCGCCAGGGCGAACTGACGGTTGGCGATCTCTGTAGTGTGCTTGGTATTACGTCTATGGCTGTAAGGCGGCATCTCACCGGGCTGCAGAAAGATGGCTTGATTGAATCGCGTATTGAACGCCAAACTCGCGGTCGCCCTACCTATAAATATAAGCTCACCGACAAGGCCGAATCTCTATTTCCCTCGGGCGGCTCTACACTGGCCGTTGATTTGCTCGATGCTGTTTATGAGCAAGCGGGCCATAAAGGCGTGATGGAGCTGCTCTCCATTCGCAATAAGAAGCGCATCGAGCGCTTGAAGGCGCGAGTAAACGACAAACCATTGGCGCAGCGAGTTGAGGAAGTGGCTAAGATCTTCTCTGAAGATGGCTATATGACCGAATGGGAAGGGCTGCCCGATGGTAACTTCATTATTTACCAGCGCCACTGTGCTGTGCACGACTTAGCCAATCAATTTCGCCAGTTATGTTTGATGGAGCCGCAGATGATGCAGGCTTTGCTCGGCGTAAAAGTGACACGCGAAAAGTACATTCTGCGTGACGACCCGCTTTGCGCTTACCTGGTGCACGCTAGTGAGCAGCCCCAAGAGCTAACTCAAGAGCTAAACCAAGACCTAGCTTCTGATTCGCAGTAGCATCTTCACTAATTCGGACTAGATGCCTTTGAGCTGCCAGAAGCTTGCTTGGGTTCTTGGTGAAACTGTTGAAAGTTTGACAAAGTTGGCTGGGCCGCGAGCTGCAATTGGCAAACCACCGGTGATGACAATGGTGTCGCCGGCTGATACATAGTTGCGCTTCAACAATGTGTCTTCTACCAGGGCCATGGTTGACTCTGAATCAGAGACTTCAGTGAGCATCACTGGAGTGGTACCCCAGGTGAGTGTCAGTTGACGGTAGACGTGCGTCTGTTGGGTCAGAGCAATAATTGGGCATGGTGGCTTGAACTGGGAAATTAGTCTTGCCGTTGATCCAGACTTGGTGAAAGTAGCAATGACACGAGCATTCATGTCGACAGCCATGGCGCAAGCGGCGTGGGCAATAGCGTGGGCTGAAGAACCAAGCTCGTGTTCGTGCAACTTAGAGCGGTCTTGGCTGGCTTCTGCTGCTGATGCAATACGATCCATCATTGTCACTGTTTCGACAGGATAGTCACCCATGGCACTTTCTTCTGAAAGCATTACGGCATCAGTACCGTCGAAGATTGCGTTAGCAACGTCGGAAGCTTCTGCTCGAGTTGGTCTAGGATTGTTAGCCATCGAATCAAGCATCTGAGTAGCTGTGATGCAGGGCTTGCCGTGTGCGTTTGCGCGTCTGATGATTAGTTTTTGAGCTGGTGGAACCATTTCTGGTG
>JAUPUU010000330.1 GCA_030917395.1 Cyanobacteriota bacterium erpe_2018_sw_21hr_WHONDRS-SW48-000092_B_bin.40 | reverse complement strand
GGCAATAGCAATGGCAAAGCTAAGTTGAACTATGCCCTTTCTACTGTGGCTGTTATCTGCCAACATCGCTCACTCCGGTGGCGCCGGTGGTGGCGGCGGTGGAGGCGGAGGCGGCGGTGGTGGTGGCGGCGGCGGTGGCGGCGGCGGCGGTGGAGGCGGCGGCGGCGGAGGCGGCGGCGGTGGAGGAGGAGGTGGTGGAGGCGGAGGAGGAGGCGGCGCCGGAGGAGGAGGTGGCGGCGCAGGAGGAGGTGGCGCAGCCGGAGGAGGAGGTGGCGGCGGAGGAGGAGGTGGCGGCGGTGGAGGAGGCGGCGGCGCTGGAGGAGGTGGCGGCGGCGCTGGAGGAGGTGGCGGCGGAGCTGGAGGTGGTGGCGGCGGAGGTGGTGGCGGCGGTGGCGGAGGCGGTGGCGGCGCTACCACTGGTGGTGGAGCGGCTCCAGAGGCTGGATTAGGAACAAATGGCACCCCCAAGATTGGATAGGTGTAGGTGCGAGCATAAGGAATGTAACCGTCAGAAAGCTGAGTACCAAAGAAACCGATTGGCACGGGAAGGCGCACATTGCAGCGGGTTGTCACAGCTACATAGGGAGAGCCAGTAGCTGGAGTAACATAAATAAAGTCGCTAGGAGTAGTGGTTGTCACCGTCGGCTGAGTGACAAAGAAACCATCGGTTCTATGAGCGGCAGCAGCCTGTTTAGCGGCATTAAGTCCGGAAGCTGGGGTATTGGTTGAAGCGGCCGCACGAGCGGCATCGCGAGCGGCTGAATCAAGTATGGAATAGCCCCAGGCGACAATCAACATGTCAAACCCAAGCACAGTGAAGATGACGAGTAAGAGTGCCGTTATTGCCAGCTCAATCGACATACTGGCGAAATTAGTGCGTCTTTTTGCCGCATCCCGACGATGGAGTTTTCTCATTAAATTAGAACCTATTGGAGCACTACAAGACTGCGGGCAATTGTCTGAAAGGCGCTGTTTAGATCAGCCGAATTGGTGACCGAAACATAAATAGCGTTGTTAGCAGAACGGTAGGCAATTCCAGGCTTGGCTGCAGTGTCACCCAACACAGCATCTTCAAGGGGCTTAATTGCGGCGTTCTGAGAAAGCCCGATGGTGTATATAGGTATACTCTTGGCTTTTGCCAAATCAGCCTCAGCAAAAGCAGCAGCCTTGGCTGCCGCGTCTCCGCCCGGCAAGTTGGGAACTCCGTCAGTGAACAAAACAATAGCCTTTTTCGCCTTTGGTCTAAATTTAGCCGGATCTGTTAACTCCGTGATGGCTTCATGGAGAGAAAGCGAAATACAAGTCTTACCTGTAGGCCTGAGAGGAAGTGTTGTAGCATTGCCATCCACAGCCTCATTCACTTCAGTAAAATTCGATTGGGTCTTATTTAGACTAATCAATGGCACAGGGAAGTTTGCAGTGCCTGAATGGGGCCAAGAGGGATCACATTTGCTGGTTGTATCAGGCCAGGATGAAGTCGGTGCAGTACCAGCAGCATCTGAAAAAGTGCAGATACCAAAGTGAGCGTTGCTAGCAATGTTCATGGTGTAGAAGAAATTGTTGGCCGCTAATCTGGCAGCAGCAATTGGATCAGCTGTCTTTTCGACCTGACTCCAGTAGGCAGCGTAGTAACCAGGCTGGCGGGGTGGAAGAACTGGATTGATAGTGTTATGTCCATGGCTCTGAAGGCAGATGGCATCACTTTCCATGTTGCCACGAGAGGCCTCAACACATGTCTCTATCTTGCTGAAATCATAAGGGCCAACACTAGGAACTTTGACCACGAGGTCTGTGTAACAAGTCGCTTGGGCAGTTGGAACAACGCCATTTCCGGTGGGGTCAAGGCGGTTGGTGGGATTGAAGTTACCTGGTGGCCAGCCTTGTTCAGCGACAAGAGCACCTGGCGGATACTTAGTCGCCAGCGGCAAGCTAGGAATACTACCGACGGCATAGACGCTCTGATTGCCACGCAAACCAGCGGCTGGATTGGCCGCTGGATAAATCCCTTCAGAAAAAGCATATGGAGTAGCGTTGCCAGTTGCGCCTGGATAAGAGCCCTTAAACAAGTTTTGCGGGGGCAACGCGTTCAGTCCAGTCCCAGTAACAGGTGGTTTAAAAGTATCATAAATAGTTTTGTTGGAGCTAAGCACTTGATAATCAACCGTATCTAAGCCCGGATTCCAAAAGCGCTTAACCAGCGCTACTTTTGTTTGGTCATCCATTGAACCAGAGACATCAAAACAAAGTATCAAATCAAGCTGCGGCAAGCCACCATCAGAAACAGCAGAAGCAGTCTCGATAGCGCCAATGTTCAAAAGACTAGAAGCGAAAATCGGAGCATCACTATAGATCGCTTGTACTCGCATGGTAACAGCGTCATTGCTACCAGTGGCAACGGCAGTGCCTGCTTGGTTTAGAAGGGTGATGTTTAAGTGAGCTTTGTGTAGAGGCGGTGTGCCTAGAGGTACTCCAGTATTTTTATTAGCGACAACATTTGTGGCACTAAAAGGTGTTTGCAATACACTATTTTGTTCGAATGTTTGCACAGCAACATCCATTGCCAAATTGTGCAAATCAGTATAGGTATAACCAGGAGGAGAACTAGCTAGGGCAGCGGTTCCAGCCAGAGTGGCCGCATCAGTAACAGACTGCAACTGAGAAGCTAAAAGCGTATAGCGAGCAAATTCAAAACCCAGTAATCCTAGGGGCAAAATGACAAAGAACGCTAGCACCATAATTAGTGCCACCGTTGACATACCTCTAGTTGAGCGCTTGACTCTCATTTTCGTCACCTCAATCACTCAGTTAAACCATTAGGATTCTCAACATAGGCCTGCGAAGCAAAGTGGAGAGTATAAGGCCCCGTCAAGCCCGGTACATTCAGCCCCATAAAACCACCCGCGAAATGTACTAGCGGATCAATATCAGCATCAACACCCAGAATGACAAAATAGATGTTCGCTGAGGTATTTACTGAGCCCGCAGGCAAAACTGTAGTGGAGGTTGTATAGCTCCCACTACTCAACGATTTTACCTTAATTGACAAGGCCGGAACTACATTAGAAATGCCAGGAAAAGCAGCCAGATCAGCAGTCATAGTGGTTGCAGCCCGAGTCTGTGCTTCAGTAAAGCTTGGCGCCTTAGAAGCTTTGCGGCAGGCGGCGTCTGTGGCGAAATAGACAATTGAGGCACGATAACCCATGCTCGTTAGAATCGCCAAGGGGAAAAGTAGAGCAATAAAGATAGCCCACAAAACCACAGGCATTTCAGCTATAGATGAGCCAAAAGCTGATCTTGAGTGCCGTCTCTTTTTTGCAAATGACATAGCAATCATAAGTATAGTATCTCGCTAGCAGCAACCAAAAGTGGTGCCTATCGTTAAGGCTACTTAAGCGCCCAACAAAAGTCAATTGCCACTTCACAAGCACTTCACGCATACAAAAAAATTGTGAGATTTAATCGAACAAAACTCTTTCACGCTCACTTCACGGGCAATTCACCTTAATTTCACGCTATTGAGCGAAGATTCTCTAGAATAGTTATAGCTAACGCCGTGCTCATTTCACAAAGGCCTTGTCAAATAATGTCGGATTTACCAAATGACCCTTTCAATATAGATGGAGAACAACCATCAATAAAGAAAAGAACAACACCAACTATCTCGGACCTGACAGCAATTGTGGTTGCCGACAATCTCGACCAAGAAGTCTGCGAATTTTTCAGCCCGCTAGCCTCCGCAAGTCCGCTCTCATTGCCAACTCCGTCACCTCTACCAACAGCCCTAACAACACCGGCAACACAACCAGAAGCTCCAAAAGCCAAAGCTGCTGAGCAGACAGAACCAGCGCCAAATCTTGTACCGATGAAGAAGTACGAAAGTATTTCGACCTTCATCTCTAATAACGCTATTCAATGGGTATGGATGGCGGTTTGCCTAATTACCTTGGCTTCTACCTTTGACCTTTTAAGAGCATTTTCGGCCGGCAAGACTGAAGAGGCGACCAAGCTACTCGCTCAAGAGAAATATCAAGAAGCCCTCACGGCAGCTTCACTCGCAGTGAGATGCAATCCCTTCTCAGCCAGAGCCTACCTGGCACGTGGACGTGCTCTAGCCAAGCAGCTACGTCTGAAACAAGCTTTCGAATGCTTCAACAATTCACTGGCACTGGCGCCCGACGATATTTCTGCATTAGACCAACGGGCCAGCCTCGCCCTCAAGCTCAACCAACCCAAAGTGGCAATTGACGACCTCTCAAAAATCATTTCTACGGCACCAGATCAAGTAGCAGCTTATCAATACGGCAACCGCGCCTCGGCCTATGTCAGACTGGGGGAATACAAGAAAGCTCTGAGCGACTACGAGCGGGCCTTAAATCTTGAACCAACCAACTACAGCCTACAGCTAGGCTCGGCTCTATGCCTAACCGCTGACAAGCAATACGCAAAAGCACTGAAGACTTACACTCAGCTGCACAATATGGAGCCTGACAACAATGAAGTGCTCATGCAGCAAGGTTTCTGTCGTCAATGCTTAGGCGATAAGCAAGGAGCACTAAAAGACTTCAACCAAGCAATAAAAAACGATGCCACCACCGCTCGCTGGTTTTCTTATAGAGCCGACCTGCTAAGTGAACTAAATCAAAAAGAGCAAGCCTGCGACGATTTCGTTACCGCTGCCAATCTCGAACCAAATAACGAAACGGCTCAATACACCGCAGCAAAATCTTGTAAAGCACTGAAGCGACAAAAACTGGCACTAAACTTTTACGACCGCCTCAGTCAGTTTCCCAACTTTCGCACTTCTTTTGCCAAGCTCTCAGAGAGGGCTTCTCTCAACCTTGAAGCGGGAAACTATCAAGAAGCGCTGCATGATTTAACTAGCGCCATTAAGATCAAGCAAGAGCCTGAATCAATTTACCAGCAAGCCATCTGCTACAGCCACTTAAACCAGGGCAAGCTAGCAAAGGCCGCCTGTGAAAGCGCCACCAAACTCGGTGCTCCAACGGCCAAGGCTTTTCGTTATCAGGCTCAAATCGAATCTTTGCTCGGCGATACTATTTCTGCAATTAATCACTACTCTCAAGCTCTCAATCTTGAACCAAACAACCCTAAAGCGCTAACAGAACGAGGCAAGCTTTACCAAAAACGCGAACAATGGGCCAGCGCTAGCAAAGACTTTAAAAAAGCTGTCGAATTTGGCAGTACAGACACAGCGACCAAACAAGGTCTATTAATTTGCGCTCAAAAGCTAGGAAAGAGTGCGCAAGTCTCAATAGATTTGCCAAAATCGTTTGACGTCGATCTAAGAAAACTGAGCCGCGAGAAGTTACTAAAAGACGGCTATGCTCAATATCAAGAAGGAAACAGTACAATTGCTGCATTGTACTTCGCCGAATTAGTAGAACGTGATCCCAACGATCTAGAAATACGTCGCTACTTAGCTCACAGCCTGGCTAGAGCACATGATCACAGTGGAGCTATTTCTGCCTTTGCCGTGCTCTCGCAAGGTAATAAGCTGAACACTCAAGATAAGCTAGTCTACGCCAAAGAACTGGCCGCTTCATTACAATTCGATCTCGCCATAAAAGTAATTGAGGAACTAAGAACAGCAAATCCTAATTCTAGTAGTTACGCATACGAGTTAGCGCAGATGCTGGCAGCATCAGGGCAGAACAAGAAAGCCATAGCACTATGCGCCTCTTCTCTTAGCCAAAGTGGCTCTAATGCCGATCACAAGAACCTGGAAAACCTTTATCACTCCCTCAATAACGAACAAAATAAGCCAGTGAAACCTGTAGATAACTCACAGCCTAAGCCAGAAACAGAAGGCTAATGATCAACTACAAAGAGATCTCTAAACGCGACTATAAGGAAATTGGCCTATCGTTTGTTGTAGCCACCTATCTCTTTTTCACCATTACCTGGCTTTGCCCCGATGCACCGATAAAGACCTTGATACTTGAGCCCGTCAAACAATTTTGGCTGTTCTGGGGTCTAGAACAAAACTGGAAGCTGTTCTCACCCGAAATTAGAGAAATCAATTTTCACCCAGAGGCGATTTTGACCTATGCCAGCGGCGAAAGAATGATTGTTGAGATGCCACGGATGAATCGCCTCAGCTACGGGGAGCGCTTTCGTTTAGAGAAGTTTCGCAAGTGGTCAATAGACTCACTTCCTTGGCCTGATTACAAAGAGTTTTGGCCAGACTTTGCCCGCTATATAGGCAGAAAGCACTATTGCGCCAATAACAGGCCATCAAGTCTTTCTCTAAACCTTTACTGGATCGAAATTCCCAAACCAACAGCCGCTGGAATTACAGAGGTTGCCACCCTACCGCAGCATACAAAAATGAGCACAGTATTTTTCTATAAGTACAAAGCAGAAGACCTGCCATGACTATTTCAGCTTTAATCAAGTTTTGGCGACAGTTTTGGTTTGCCCCAGAGGACAGCACTGTCATCTCTATCTACCGGATCCTGTACGGACTGCTCGTGCTGCAGGTGGCTGTTGTTCACCTTGGTGCGAACTTCCTCGACTGGTATGGCCCGAAGGCAATTGTGACACTACCCACGGTTGTAAAATATTTTTGGCACAACGAGCCCCGTTTTGACTGGCTCCTTCTCCTACCGCAGACAGAGAGCGCCATTGGCGGTTTCCATCTCGCCTTTATCATCGCCACGGTATTTATGATCATTGGTTTTGGCACCCGCTACAGCACGCTCTTCGTCTGGCTCTCACTAGTTTCTCTCCATCATCAAGATCCATTCAATATCAATGGCGGCGATGGTTTTCTTCGTGCAGTAGGACCATGGTTGGCTTTCTCCAACTGTGGCGACAAATATTCACTAGATGCCTGGCTCAAAAATTTGATCAATCGAAAACGCGGACGCCTTGATCTGATTAGCGATTGCCCAGCCAAAGCACCCTGGGCTCAAAGAATGATTCAAATACAGTTGGCCCTGGTTTATTGGCAAACCTTTGGTTGCAAAATTGCGGGCTCACAATGGCTTGATGGCAGCGCAGTCTACTACGCCACTCGCCTAGACGACATGTTCAGATTTCCCGCGCCACTGATTGCCAACAACATGTTTTTGTTGAAAACTCTCACCTGGTTTACCCTGATTATAGAACTGGCCGGCTGGACTCTAATATGGTTCAAAGATACCCGCTACTGGGTACTCTTAGGACTTCTAGGCTTGCACCTTGGCATTGACTACATGATCAACTTACCAGTGTTCGAATGGGCATTTATCTGCACACTACTCACCTTCGTACCCAGCCATGACCTGACAAACTTCTTCAGCAGATTATCGGCTTATTACAACGCTAAGCTTAAGACAAAATTCGGGGCTAATTCTCACAAGTAAGCTCACGCAAATCAATCATAAAACCAGGATAAGAGACGTCAACTGATTCCGGATTTTCAATTTGCAAATCGCTTCCGGTTACTAAAGCAGCAATGTGACCGGTCATAGCTAAGCGATGATCACCGTCGCATTTCCATAGAGCGGAAACATTGAGGGGATGCTTCACCGGCCCGCTACCATGAATGGTGAAACCATCGGGATGCTGCTCAATATTGACACCAAGCATAGTTAGATTTTCACAGATAAGCCGTAGTCGATCCGACTCTTTCTGTAGCAACTCGGCCGCACCACGCACCACTGAAGTGCCTTCAGCAAAGGCCATGGCAAGAGCAAGAATAGGCAGCTCGTCCACTCCAGATGCTATTTCCTTAGGAGCAATTGTGGTGCCTTTCAGATCGCCTGAGTATGTAATTTTGAGATCAGCAACTGGCTCCAATCCATAATTACGCTCATTACTCAATTCGACATCTGCCCCCATCGCCTTGAGCACATCGAGAATAAGCCTACGGCCAGGATTGACACCAACAGCTAAAAGCTCAACCTCGGAACCAGGCAACAGCAGAGTAGCGACAATAAAGAAAGCTGCAGAAGAAATATCGGCTGGTACTTGCAAATCACGAGCACGGAGATCACCTTGCAGAGTCTCAACGATAATTTTCAGACCATCGTTTTCAGTTTCAAAAGGCAAGCGCAGGTGGGTCATCATTCGTGTTGTATGGTCGCGAATTAGATCGCGAGTGCTAACCGAGGTTTTTCCTTGAGCGCTAAGCCCGGCTAAAATTAGGGCAGTTGATACTTGAGCCGAATTGACATCTAAGGCAAAGTCGCCGCCAGTCAAATTGCCGCCCTGAATCGTAAAGGGAGCTTTGCCAGGAGCTTCGTGATACTGCACTTGAGCGCCCATCGCGGCAAGGGGCTCTAGTACTCGGGTCATGTCACGTTTTCGCAATGAAGCGTCACCGTCAAACTTAAAAATACCACTGCGACCGGCCAACATTCCAGCTAGAACCCGCATAGTTGTGCCCGAATTAGCAGCTTCTATTAAGAACGGCTTTTTACCGAGAGCAATAGAATCAATGCCGCCACCGCGAATCAGCAGATTTGTGCGCTTAGACGGCCCCGCTCCCGATATCTTGATTTTTAGCCCAAGGGTACGCACGGCCCGAATGGTGGAGAGGCAATCTTGAGAGAGCAAGGCTCCTTCTACAAGCATTTCCCCCTTGATAAAGGAAGATAAAATCAAAGCACGGTGAGTAATGGATTTATCACCAGGAGGCTCTAAACTACCACTGAGAAAGAGTTTTTCCGACACAAGGGAACCCTATAAAATGTAATCTAACAACATGCAAGATGTTAGTATCGCACCAATTGCAATTACAGGTATTACTTTCATGCCAGCTCTGCGTTTAATTACCGGCGGAGAATCTCACGGTAAAGCTATAATTTCCATCCTTGAAGGCATGCCCGCCGGTCTGCCAGTAGACCTTGACGAGATCAATAGTGAGTTAAGCGCAAGGCAGAGTGGATATGGCCGCAGTGGCCGGCAGCGCATAGAATCGGACCATATTGAAATACTCGGCGGTCTGCGCCATGGTATTACTACTGGTGCACCGCTGACACTAATGATCGAAAACCGCGATAGCGCCAACTGGAAACACATAATGGTCAGCACACCGCCTGACATGAGCGATCCGGCTGTGCTCTCCGCTCTTGAAGCGAAGAAAATTGTGCGTTTTCGCCCTGGCCATGCCGACTATGCCGGTACGCTCAAATATGATCACCAGGATGTACGCGATGTTTTAGAGCGCGCCAGTGCCCGAGAAACTGCCGCACGAGTGGCAGCTGGCGCATTCGCCAAAGTACTCTTACAAGCACTTGGCATTGAACTAGTGAGCCATGTGGTAGCCATCGGCGCCATAACCTCCGAGCTCAAGGGTCAACAAGTCGCCTCGCTTGCACTGGCAGAAATAGATAAGCGCGTCAAGCTATCAGAAGTCTTCTGTGCCGAAAGCAATGCATCGACAGCAATGAAAGAGGCGATCAAAGCAGCACTGATGTCAGGAGACAGCCTCGGCGGGCAAGTGGAAGTACTGGCTGATAACTTACCAGTCGGCCTGGGCAGCTTCAGCCAATGGGACAGACGGCTAGATGGTCAGCTAGCCCAGGCCCTGATGAGCATTCAGGCGATAAAGGCGGTAGAAATCGGAGAGGGCATAAGCGATTCAAAGCTGCCAGGCAGCAAGGTGCACGACCCGATATATCCAAGCAATCAAGGCCAAGCGCCGTCCGGGCAACCATCCTTTGCCTCCTCTGCCTCCTTTGCCCCCTTGCCGGTGAGGAGGGACAGCAATCACGCCGGGGGGTTAGAAGGCGGTATGACCAACGGTGAGCGACTGATCGTGCGGGCCTACATGAAACCAATTCCTACACTAAAAGCAGGACTAGCTTCAGTCACCTTCCCAGAGTTTGAGGCCTGCCAAGCCCACTATGAACGCTCTGATGTTTGTGCTGTACCTGCCGCTTCAGTTGTGGCGAAGGCAATGGTATGCTTGACCCTAGCGAATTCTGTTATTGACAAGTTCGCCAGCGACAGCATGCGTGAGCTCTCAGCTTCACTAAAGCAATACCGCGAACACTGTCAAAATCTCAACTCTTAAAAGCAAAAAAGGGAAAGTAGAGAAGATGCGTCATAAGTCTAAGCATCGTGGGCCAGTAATCACGATGAACTGGAATACAACTCTCGAAGTAAAAACTAGAGTGGCAGTGGGAGCCGGCGCTCGACACAAACTTTCTTCTATATTGGCTCAAATCGGTGCCGGTCGCAGGGTGCTTTTGCTATGTCAGCCGTCAACGGCAGTGCACTGGCTGCGTGACGTGCTTGACACCCTTCCTTCTGAAGACTTCCAGGTAACAACACTTGAAGTACCCGATGGCGAGAATTGCAAGACCAGCGAATGGCTCCTGCGAATCTGGGAGCACCTTGAAGCCCGGGGCTTTGATCGTCAGGACACAATCGTTGCCCTGGGCGGAGGAGCGGTTTCGGACCTAGCAGGCTTCGCCTGTTCTACTTATATGCGGGGTCTCAACCTTGTCTTGGTGCCCACTTCGCTCTTAGCTCAAGTAGATGCGGCAATCGGCGGCAAAAACGCTATCAATTTGCCCTCTGGTAAGAACCTGGCCGGTACTTTCTTCTTCCCCAAAGCTGTTTTGGCTGACCAAGAAGTTTTAGAAACACTACCCCGGCGCCAATTAACTTCTGGCTTAGCTGAGATTCTTAAATATGCATTGATTGAAGATACGGCGGCCAAAGCTACCGACTACGAAAAAGGCCCAAGACCTCTAATCGACATTATCGAAGACATGCTGCGCAATGTTGTAGAACACGATGACCCTGTACTTTCGGGCTTGATTACAAGCTGCATCAAAATGAAACTCTTCGTTGTAGCGAGGGACCCACATGAAACGGCGATCCGCCGCTCCCTAAATTTCGGTCATACCTTAGGTCATGCTCTAGAAACAGCCACGGCTGACAGTACAAACGATCTATCACACGGTGAAGCTATCGCCATCGGCATGGCTCAAACTACCAAATATGCAGTGGCCCAAAAGAAAATTGGTAAAGATGCTCTCGAACGAGTCAAAGAGATTTTGATTAGAGCAGAGTTGCCCTATGAGATTCCCAAAGGAGTGGTTAAAGACAAGCTTGTTCATTTGATGACTTCCGACAAGAAACGAAGCGGAGAGACGATTAAACTAGTCATACCGCAAACTAAACTTGGCCAGGTAGACTTCGAAGCCCCTCTGCCCTTAAGCGAATTAGCCAAGCTAGTTTAAAGTGATCGCAAAATTGAAACTTTTTCCCGGTACTCCCGTAATGGATAGTGCAAGACCACAGCACTAACTTTCTACTTTTGTTTTCCGGGGGAATTCACTGATGAAAAACTGGCTTAATCATAAGTACACTGCTCTCTCACTAACAGCAGGAGCGATTATGCTTGCCGCCGGCTCTAACTTGGCGGCATGGGCAGCGAAAACTGGTGACACCCTACTGATTTCACAAGCGCAAGTCGCCAGCAACGATCCAGAGTTCGAAGAGGCTTTGGTAAAGCACGTTCTCAAACGTTTTTTCAATCGCATCGATGCCAGCGATAGCCAGAAGAAAGAAATATCAGAGCTAGTAAACCACAAGCGTGTAGCTAACCAAGCGAAAAGAGCAGCACTCAAGGCCGGCATGAAAGACTTTCTTTCTTCAGCGTCCAACCTAGACAATTCGGCTAGCTCTGATGCAACGTTGCGTACCAAAGCTAAAGAACTGAGAGCCATGCACGAAGAGCTGATGGATGATCGTCTGGAATCATTCCTCAAAGTTAGAGCCCTCCTGAGCAGCGAACAAAGAGAAAAGCTCCACAATACTTGTCAGCTTTTTGGAGCCCATAAAGGATTTATCCGAAAATTTTCTAGCAGTTTAGGAGAAACTCTTTAGTGCATGCCAGCCGATAGAAACGCTGCCAGCTTAGATAAAGAAGACCTTGCCTGCGTCAAACAAACCCTGGCAGGAGATCGTCGTGCCTTCGAAACACTGGTTAAACGGCACCAGGGTTTAGTCTACAACTTGCTCAATCGCATGGTTCAAGATAATGAAGTTGCTCGAGATTTAACCCAAGAAGCTTTTTTGAAAGCCTTTCGCAACCTCAAACAGTTTGACGAAAAGCACTATAAGACAGTTAAGCCCTGGTTGATCAAAATTGCTACAAACAATGCCCTAGACTATTTGCGGCAGTCGAAATCGACTGTCTCGCTAGATCAACTGCTAAGCGACGAACCGTATTTAGAACCATCGACAAACGTTGATGCCAGTGTCGATGCGGAACATACAATGTTTGTAGAAAAACTAAATCAAGCTCTAACGCTCTTGCCGTTGAGATACAGACAAGCTTTCGTCTTGCGCTACCAATTCGAGTTTAGCTATGACGAAATCAGCAAAGCAATGCAAGAAAATGAAAACACTGTTCGCACGCTGTTGTTTAGAGCAAAAGATCGCTTGCGTAAACTAATTTTAGACAAATCAGGGAGGGCAGACAATGTCACTGGACTGTAATCAGACAAAAGAACGACTAGAAGCACTAATCGATCAAATTGTTGACGCGGGCTTAAGGGGAGAAGCAATCGGAAGCAGCGAGGAAACTAAATCGAGTCAATTGAACTCGCTGACCCTAAGCGTTGACTGCCAAGAACACTTAAACCAGTGCTCTGACTGTCGCAACTATCAAGCAGCCAACCGCATGCTAATTGAAGCGGCTGCAGTCTTGCCAATCTTGGAGGTACCGCAAGCAGATTTACTCACGGCTAGTATCATGCAAGCGGTTATGGACGAACCAATAGCAGTAATTAGCGCGATGCCAAACACCGCCACAAGCAAAATTCAGAGCAACCAATATGGCGAAATTTATCTTGTGGCATTTTCCTTTGTCGCCTTCGCCCTGGCATCAGCCTACGGAGTGCAGCTCGACGAATCGCTCTGGAACATAGCTTCATGGCTAATTGCCCTGATACTATTCATTGCCCTCAGGCCCTTAATAGAAAAACAACAACAACAGCAGCTAGAACAGCGCCATTTAGGAACGCCCGCATGATACTCCGTACCTCTATCAAATTTTTTTGGCAAAAAATAGCAATCATTGCTGTGCTATTTCTCGCTTCAGCAACTCTTTGCCAGACTAGCTTTAGCCAAGAAAATACTCTGTCAGAAAGAAGCATCGCAATTGAGCAGGCGACCTCAACAGCAGAGACACCATTGGAGCAAAAACGGGCAGGTTTTTGGCAGAAAAAACTTCACTGGTTAGCACCGCCTGATCAGGGCAAACCAATAGTTCTCGACAATAATTTGCGTCGCCCCTTTCTCTTCTTCCGCGATGCTATTAATCAGCCCTGGCCTCTCGGTCGCTTATTTTTCATCACTCTTCTCTCTGCTTGCCTGGCAAAATTATTTGCGGCCAATATGGTGGCAGGAGCACTGCAGAGCTGTCGTCGCAATTTCTTGATCTGTATTGCCAGCGCTTTTTTATATACCACCATCCTGTTGTCGCTTTCACGCATTGCCTTCCAAACTGAAGCCCTGATACCAATGGCCGTAGGCTGCATTGCCCTGGTGCAGATCAGTTACATTGTTGGCATGGGCCTAGGGGTGAATATTTTCGCCAATATCTTCAATGACATTGCGAGCAAGCGTCTCGGCCAGACAGCAAAAGAATCTAAGCGCTCAGCTATTGGTTGCTGGCTTGCCCTTTTTGCCACAGTAACCCTCCTCACAGCCATCTCGGCAATTCCTGAACTAGGAAGACTTCCGCGCCTCGGCAATCGTCTTGTGGTTTTGGTTGCTATCATTGGATTAGGTGGCCTGATTAGCGACTTGCGCACTAAATCGAGAAACAGAGAAAGTGAATGAAGATATTACTGGCTGTAGATGGCTCACCCTGCTCAAAACTAGCAATCGATTCGATCGTAGATAGAGCATGGCCAACTGAGACCCTTTTCAAAATAATCACTGTCTTAGAGCCCTTTCATCCGGAGCTAGCGGGCTGGCATTCAGGATATGTGCCTCTAGCAATAGAAGCTCAACAGGAAAGGATTGACGAAGCCAAGGCTCTGGTTGAGGAGACGGCTGTTCGACTGCAACAATGCCTCAAAGCCGAGCAGGGACAGCTCTCCGCTCACTCAAAGCCAGTAGCGTCCGAAGTACTAGAAGGCAATGTCAAAGAGAGAATCGTCGAGTGTGCTCGTGAATGGCATGCCGACATGATCGTAATGGGATCCCACGGGCGACAGGGCATAGAAAAACTCTTCCTAGGTAGTGTTTCCCAGGCAGTCTTGACTGAGGCCCCCTGCTCGGTAGAGATAGTAAAGAAAAACAGCGAAAAATAAACACTACCCAATCAGGCCGCCAAAACAGGAGCCTAAAACAGGGAATCAGTGCAAAATCGCCGCTGTCGAATGAACCAAATGGTAATTATTGTTCGTCTGGACCGGTATATGGCTCAAAGAATGCTTTCTTCGCACCAAGAAACAGGAAGGTAAAGGCACTCACGCCCAAAACAATAAATATGAAGACCACAGGTTGGGTTTGAAAGTCTTGCATCCAGACTCCTAAATGCTGAAAAAGGCCTAGTAACAACGAGAACACTAATTCAATAATACCGTTGAAGCGAAATTATAAACATTTGAACTTCAAACTGTAGGTATTTTAATCTTCGCCCTTCCCCTTGTAATTTGCCCTCGGCGGGCAATTAGCGGCCCTTAAGCAGCTCCTTACTACTGCCAGAGATGTGCTATAACTTCTCAGTTACCATCGAAATAGATTGGATTTCCGCGAAACAGGGAGAATGGCACTGATGACAGCTTCTAAACGGTATGTACCCGTGAGCCTGGTCTGTCTATTGATAGCAAGCACCTATACAGCTACAACAAATCCAGCCAAAGCAGGCGGCTCTTCGCTCGATCCTTATGCAACGATTCAAGCGCCAACGGCCAAAGAATTGGAAGACAGGAACAATAAGGCCAGAGCTAAGAAAGGTTTGCCGCCGATTCACAAAGGGCAGACAACCAGCTCTACAAAGGTTGAGGACAGCTCTAGCACTACCACCTATGTCACTGCACCAGGTGGCGGCAATGGCAAGGCTGTTAAACAAAACTCTGCAGTGGCAGAATCTGGAACCGGTGGCGGCAAGCTCTTCGGCAAGTTCCCTAAAATCGGCCTGCCAAGCATGCCTTCTCTTCCTGTACTAGGAAAAGGCAAAGCGAAGTCAGAGCAAGAGCCTGAAGTCGCAGTAGCGAAAACGAAGAAAGAGAAAGGCCCGAAAATAGCAGCCAACAAAACTGAGACCAAAGCTGTCAAAGAGACTCCTGTTGGCGAAGAAATCGAAACGGCCTCTACAGCCTCCACTCCTTCTGTAGCCAATAGCGGCTCTGAAAGCGAAGGCAATGTCGTTACAAAAACGCTGAAAGCCACTACCAACGGTATGGTCAATGGCAGCAAGAAAGTTGGCAGCGGCATCGCCAGCGGTGCTAAAGCTTCTGGCAATGTTATTGCCAAAGGCGCATCAATGGTAGGAAGCGGCTTCAAAGCAACCGGCGAGAAAATCAAAGGCGGCACTGGAAAAATTGCCACTATGGGTATGCCGCGCATGCCTAACCCTTTCAACAAGAAAAACAAAGGCGGCAGCACTGAAGTCGCTCTCGCTACTTCACCAGCCGTGGCTGGCGGCGAGCCTAGCTTAGGTAGCCCAAGGAAACCAGGTGGAGCCAATTCTCAAAGCGAATTGCTCAAGCAGAGCAAGGCATCAGCTACACCGAGCAAATCTACTCACCTACCTGAAACTGACGAACTAGTCTCAGAACAATCCATCGCCGCTGGCAACAACGGCGCCAAAGGTGGACTGGCTGGCATGTCAGAGAAAATGAACAGCACCTTCTCAAAGCTAAATCCTTTTAGCAAGAAAGGTATTGCCAGTAAGAAGCAAAAACAAACTCTCTAATAAGCTGAAAAACTAAACAAAAGAACCTGGCTAGAGAACTCTAGCCGGGTTTTTTATCGGATAATTTCGCAGTCGCACAGCCATTTAGTCAGCTCAACCAAGCCTGGATAGGTGACATCAGTACTACGTACCCAGAGCTCCTTGAGGCTTTTCATCCGAGCCACATGAGTGAGGCCATCATCGCCGATGCGAGTGCAATTTAGGCGCAACCGCTCTAGCTTTCCAACTTCTTTCAGTCGCGGTAGACCCTTGTTGGTAACGCGGGTAAAGGACAGGCTCAAAGTCTTAAGTCTCGGCAACTGCGCGATGTGAGACAGTCCACAATCACCAATATGGGTATCGTCCAGCACAAGCTCCTCTAAGTGCTGCAGGTGGCTCAGAACCGTGAGGCCTTGGTCGGTTACCTTTGTTGATGACAGATTGAGCTTGGTCAGGCGCACTAAGGGGGCGAGATAAGCAACTCCATAATCTCCTATCGCTGTGCAACTAATATCAATTTCTCTAAGGCCAACCAAACGGCCGATGCCGCATAGCTCTTCGTCGGTAATGTCCGAGCCCAGAAAAGAAACACTTGCAAGAGCCTCTGGAGATACTTGAGAGAGAGGGCTCAAACCATAAGTTGGGTCAAAACTATAATATAGAGAGAGACTTTTCCCAGGCGGCACCTCTATCAATCCGGTCGCTTCACCAAGAAATTCAGACTTGCCCGAACTGTCCACCACATAAAGTTCGCCCAGTGAACGGTTCTCTGGAAACCACACCTTTCTCTGCTCGGGCGGCCTTTGCTCAGTTATCGGTAGGGCTTTGACCATGCTCTGATCTCCAACTCTTAATAGTATGTACCAAAGGTATGAGCGTTTCTAATCAAAAAAAGAAAGATGCTGATATTAAAAACGGTTGGCTCTTTCTTAAGAACCAACCGTTTTGTAATGCACGTGAATGGCCTAAAGACCAATTCTTCTACTTCTTGTGCTTCTTCTGGGCTATTAGACAGCGCTTAGTCTTACCCGTTCTGCTTCGACAATAGCCTGAGCTTTAGGCATACTGCGAGGGAACTCACGTCCTCTCATCAAGACCTCTTTATCGTAACTTTCAGGCTTGAAGATCTGACAGAAGTAGTCGATGGCATCATCAACATTGAAGTCACGACAAGAGAAAATGTCTAAAGTCGCGAATCCTTTCTCCGGGAAAGAGTGAATGGAGATATGTGACTCAGCAATGAGCACTACTCCACTAACTCCCCAATCGTCTTCTACCGTACCGTGGTAGGTAAAGACATAGGGCGGCATAATCTTAGTCATATCTAGCTTTGCTGGATAAGCATCAAGAGTTTGACTCATTAGTGTCATGTCTGCCAAAAGTTCTTTTGGGCAACCATAAGCTTCTAGGATCAAATGTGGTCCAAACATGTTTCTTCCCCCTGGGCGTTTGACGATTCAAACGCATTGAAATTGGTATCCGAAAGATCCAGGAAGGTTTCAAAAAGCGCGAGCCTTGGCTTTTGCTTTATATTCGTTTCCTGGCGGGGTACACGAAACGCTTATCTACACCAGATAAAGACTAGTCCGAACTTGGATAGGCCTGGGAGTTGGGCGTTGTGTGGTGCATCAACCTCCGTGAAGAAGTAGATCGAAAGACGTATTCTACAGTAAATGTTCCAGGTGTAAACAAATTTGCTCTAACCTGCAAAGAAGCGCTTTACTTTGCTTTAGACTTAAACGGAAGCAGCCTACAATCACACTTTGAACGAATCAGAAACTGACTAGATGTGGATTTTGTTGACCCTAACTTTGACAGACTCAGCAAAATTAGTTTCAATCGCAGCCGGCAAGCTTGAGCTGGCATCGACCCAAAACTGCGCGCCGACCAAAATTGCCGAGGAGCGCTTGCCCTGAGGGAAGTGGAGCAAGACCGGATCTTCACCCTTGTGCAGGATAAGGAGATCTTTGAGTCGATGGAGGTCAGCAAACGATTGGTTAGCACTAAAAATAACGTCAACCATGGCAGCATCACCAATTCTTCTGATGCTTGAACCCATCACCGATGTGCTTTCCTCGTTCTTCTTTACTTTCCCCTTAATCAAAAGCAAAGACTGCGGCACAAGCACGTCAGAAGATACCTTCTCTAAGGCCTCGCTATAAAGAACGATTTCAGCCTTACCAGTGAGGTCTTCTAAGTGAATGATACAAAGGAGCTTGTTCTGCTTGGTCAGCTTCTTCTCGATGGAGTTAGCGAGGCCGCCGAGAATCACAGTAGTTCCATCAGGACACTCTTTCATCTCTTTGACTGAATGGGTAGTGACGTACTTAAGCCGATTGGCAATACGCTTGAGTGGATGGCTGGTAACGTAGAAGCCGAGCAGTTCATGCTCCATCGTCTGCAGCTCACCTTCACCAAACTCAGATGGGTCGCCAATCAATGGTGTCTCGAGGTTAATGCCTTGTGACTCGCCAAAGCTAAACAAACTAATTTGGCCAGTGTTCTTCTGATTTTGTCTACGGTTGGCAGCGTCAACCAGTGAGTCTAGATTGGTTAGGGCTTGCTTGCGGCTCATACCCAAACCGACGCAGGCACCAGACTTGATCAAGGATTCTAAAGACTTCTTATTGACCAATCTCAGGTCTATGCGATCAAGAAAGTCTTGCATGGTCGAGAATATGCCACCGCGCTCTCGCTCTTGCACAATCGCTTGCACAGCCGCGTCACCAAGCCCCTTGGTGGCAGACAGACCGAAACGGATACTGCCACCATCGGAAGTGAAGTCAGATCCAGAAATATTCATATCTGGAGGCAAAATGGGAATGCCCATGGCCTGACATTCAGCAATGTAGTTCTGTACTTTTTCAGTATCACCCGAAACAGAAGAGAGCACCGCAGCCATATATTCGACCGGATAATGGGTCTTGAGATAGGCGGTTTGATAAGTAACTACGCCGTAAGCAGCACTGTGTGATTTGTTGAAGCAATACTCAGCGAACTGCACCATGATGTCGAAGAGATTATTGGAAATCTCGGGACTGACCGAATTCTTAGCACAGCCAGCACAGAATAATTCGCGCTGCTTTTCCATTTCGGCAGGCAGCTTTTTACCCATGGCTCGACGCAATAAGTCGGCTTGACCAAGGCTATAACCACCAAGAACCTGAGCAATCTGCATGATTTGCTCTTGATAGACTATTTGCCCATAGGTCGGTTTAAGAATGCTCTCTAGTAGAGGAGTTTGATAGGTAATCTTGGTTTTGCCGTGCTTGCAATCGATGAACTTATCGATCATCCCCGAGTCGAGTGGACCTGGTCGATAAAGAGCAATCAGGGCTGAAATATCTTCCATGTTTGAAGGACGCATATCGCGTGCCACTTGCTTCATGCCCGCTGAGGTCTCTAACTGAAATACACCAGCGAGATCGCCGTTAGAAATAGTCTGGAAGGTCTTCTCATCATCAAGGGGAATCTTGTCAGGAATTATCTCTATTCCACGAGTTTCCTTGATGCGCTTGCAAGCCTTATCGATCATGGTCAAGTTGCGCAGACCAAGGAAGTCCATCTTAACCAAACCTACATAGGCAGCATCTTCCATGTAGAACTGGGCAATGATGGTGCCATCATTATTCCGCTGCAATGGAATCATTTCTTCCATTGGCACATCAGAAATAACCACGCCGGCAGCGTGCATACCAAAGGTTTTGTTGCATCCTTCTAGTTTTCGCGCAAGATCAATTACTTGCTTGGCATTGTCATCAGTCTGGTAGATCTTCTTAAACTCAGGGTGTTCTTCCACCATTTCATCAAGTGGTGTCGGCTTACCGCGCACCACCGGTACCATTTTCGCTAGCTTGTTAGATTCACCAAAAGGAAACTCAAGCACGCGAGCAACGTCTTTAATAACGGCCTTAGAGGTCATGCGGTTAAAGGTAATGATCTGAGCGACGTGGTCTTCTCCGTACTTCTCTGCACAATATTTGATTACTTCACCGCGACGTTCGATACAAAAATCTGTATCAATATCGGGCATACTCTTACGCTCAGGGTTCAAGAAGCGCTCAAATAGTAGGTTGTAACGCAAAGGGTCAATATTAGTGATACCAAGAGCGTATGCCACAATGGAACCTGCAGCAGAACCTCGCCCGGGGCCAACGGGAATATCCTTCTTTCGAGCATAGTCCATAAAGTCGGCCACAATCAAAAAGTACGAAGCAAAATTCATGTCTTCGATTACTTTCAGCTCTCTAAAGGCTCGGTCTTCGACTTCTTGAGTCCAATCAGGGAAGCGTTCTCTCAGACCATCGAATACTTTGCGGTTAAGGAAGCTCTCGGCGGTGTGTCCAGCTGGCACCTCAAAATTAGGTAAGCGCGGCTCACTAGCCAGTTTTACAGTCTCTACCTTATCAGCAATTTCTAGTGTACTTAAAATGGACTCTTCAATAATCTCGGTATCAAGGTGATCGCGGAAGAGATAGGCCATCTCATCGCCGTTCTTGATGTACTCCCAACCAGTAAACTTCATGCGATTGGAATCGGTAACGTTTTTGCCCATCTGAATGCAAAGCAAGCAATCATGCGCCTTGGCATCTTGTTTATTAGTGAAGTGACTGTCGTTGGTGCAGGAGAGTTTAATATTTAGGGCGCGGGCAATCTGCACCAAGGACCGATTGACCTTGCGGTCTTCTGGCATGCCGTGGTCTTGAATCTCAATATAATAATTTTCGCCAAAGGTCTGCTTGTACCAATCAGCCACTTCAAGCGCTTTCTGGTAATCGTCCTTGAGGAGATGCTGACAAAGCTCAGCACCAAGGCAGCCGGAAAGGATAATCAAGCCTTCTCGCTGGTCAGCAAGCATTTGCTTATTGATACGCGGCTTGTAGTAGAACCCTTGCAAGTGAGCACGCGAATTGAGACGGACGAGGTTCTTGTAGCCCTCTTTGTTTCGGGCCAACATAGTCAGGTGATAAAGTGGCTGCTTGGCAGACTTGTCTTTGATATCGCCATCAATAATGTAAGCTTCACAGCCAATAATTGGCTTAATACCACCAATTTCTTGACATTTTTTTGTCAGCTCAACAGCACCGTACATGACACCATGATCGGTGATAGCTACAGCAGGCATATTTTCTGCCTTGGCTTTCTTCACCAGATCTTTGATCATGGTGGCACCATCAAGCAGACTATATTCCGTGTGCAAATGCAGTGGTACGTATGGGCGTGGGCTCATCTTTCTCCTGGCAGGCTATCTAATATCCCTAATTCTAAGTAATTCCCCCTATTAACAACGTCCAACCGCCATCTAAAGTTCAATGAACTTAGTCAAAATTCGCCAAATTAATGCAAAAAACCAAAACAGGAAGGCTACGCCTTCCTGTTTAATAGCTTTTTCTAACGCCAGGCCAGTTAATTGGGGTGTTTGCCAGCAGACTTAGACGATTAGCTCTTTCAAGTGAGAAGTCAATCTCGAACGTGAAACCCGTCTGCGCGATACGGTTGGCCTGTGTGATACTGCTGAATCAGTTTCGACTTCAACAGGATACTCTTTCAACATTACGTCAGTAACTTCTTCAAGCTCAAGCTTGGCGATAGCCTGCCTGAACCACATTTGCAGGCATCGTCTTTCATCGTTTGAGAGGGTAGTCTCGTTCATTTTATGCTCTCCTTAAGGCCAATTAGGGGAATTGCTGCGCAACACATATACGCTTCAATCTCTTTCAAGCGCTTGAACACTGCATCCATTCCCGTTGAGCAAGCATTGGGAGGGAGCATCTGTTCCGCTTGTCCTTAATGCCATTATGAGTGCTTCTCAAGAGGAAGCAATGCTTGACATTTAATGTTGAGATAAACAATCACTAACCATCAGCTTTTCTCTCAGTAAAAAAAAGGAATTATGCGAAAGACGCCGGGCGGAAGGCTTACTGGCTGAGGTTCTTGCGTACTTTCCATTTTTTCGATACGCCACCCCATGAAAACCAAAATTCCAGGCAAAGCAAGGAGAGGAAACCAGGTCAGGTGAGAAAACGCCAATCCAGAGGCCAGAAATATGACACCTAGATAATGAGGATAGGCAATTTTTCCGATTTTTTTCGGCGCCACTATGCCAACGACATACAAATAAGCCCCAACAGCCGCCAATATCCATCCGATATACGCCACATAGGGGAGCTGGTCGTAGGTACCGAAAAGGGCTAGCTTCATACGCATGCAAAGCAAGGCACTAGTAAGGTAGAGAGACCCATAGGTGAAAAAACCTATTCGCTCATTCCATTCGCTCACATTCACAGGCTTTAGCCAGCGCGCGATCGCCTGCGGTGGCCCCAAAGAACCAACCGCTAAAGCAGTCAAGAAAACAATAAAATAGAAAACAAGCTGTCCCATGGTGAGAAAGCCGATTGGCAAGGGTTTGGCCACACCAAAGGCCGGCACAGCAGTGAAAGCCACCACAAGAGCCAAACAAATCAAACCATTAATAGCACGATGAAAGAAAATGCTCACAAAACCTTGCCAAAATCCGCCACCAAATGCAGTAGCACATCCGAATTTCTATCAAATTAAGTATAAACCAAGCGATAGCTAGGGATCAGCCCTTAGTCTAAAATAGAGATCCGAGTTCTCTATATTCATCCTTATATGTACACAGTGAGGCCAATATGAACCAGCTCCCTCCCGTTCCGGCAATAGGACTTACTCTAGCTGTTCCAAAGGAACGGGTAGAACAAGCAATTGACGAAATGATTCTCCGCGGCCGCAGCCTGTTGCAACGAAAAGCTGAGTCACGAGAAATGATGGACCAACTCAAAAGGCATAACTGGGACTGGGTTGTGCAGACTTCCAACTCCTTAAAGGAGTACTTTTCATCCGAGAGCGTTTCTCTTTACTTCGCCTCCAACGTCTATATCCAGCCAAGCCTCAAACTCGATGAATTTGAGCGCGACCTCGATGAATTTCCACCAATAGTTATGGGTAGACTCGATCGCCTCAACGGTTTCCGCAAAATGGTAGCCGTGATTCCAGAGCCTCCCTGTGGGGACTATATAGATGCTCTGGTTCATCCCCGCATCTACCACGCAGCCTGGAAGGCCTTCGAGCTTGGTCAGCATGGTCAAGCGATAGTTCTTGCGGTCAAGGAAATCGAGGACGCTATAAGCCTTCTCGTTTCAGGCAACATCAATGCCACAGGAGTCGAATTAGTTCGACAAGCATTCGATCAAGAGAACGGACCACTAGCAAGCCTTGAATCGACAGCTCAAGAAAATCTTGGCATTTCAGATTTACTGGCCGGATTCTTTGAACGCTACAAAGGTCTACCTGGAAACGCTCCATTTAGCGTAGCCCAAACAGCTCGGGTGCTCTCACTAGCCAGTTATCTAATGTCTACTCTAGAAGCTATTCACCCTAGGCAAGCAGAAGGCGCAGAAGAGCAAGCACCACCAGAACAACCATATGAATTTGAGTTCCTCAAAGAATAGTCTGTGGTTGCCATCCATTGGCGTGACGAACCAACCGGGTCAACCAGCCCGGCATAAGATGGGCTGATGAGGTCATCTCTGTGACTTCATCATCACTTAGGAAGGCCATTGCAGTTTTCACAGCCCGTCTATCGCAGCGCTCTTGACCAATAAACCAAAGGGAGCGAATCGCTTGACCCAACGGCGAATCACCCAGAGATATTTTTCGAGCAGAGAAATTCTTCAAGCTGATTTTCTGGTCCACAGACTGAAACGAGCTACTCACTCCATAAACAGCAAAAGTAGGGCCGTCGCTACCGAAGTGTATCAATCCCAGTTTTCTGGCAATATCTTGACCATGAACAGCCACAGTCTTCTTAAATACATTGGCTTTAAATGCAGCAACTGCAAGAGGCTCAAGAGCCTTTGGCTGGTCAATTCTTAAAGTAAACACGCCCCAAGCAATACGCGTCAAAAATCCACATTTGACGAGTCGATAAAGTGCTTGATCAACTGCTTCTCGAGTGCCAAACTCAAGAACTTGGCGCGTCGCAAACCAGCAATCTGGAGGTAAGCGATTGATAAAGGCCACAATGTTACGGTGACAGCTCACGGTTCCACCTCGCGTCTAGGGGCTATTCTTAGAAACGCAAAAAGGTGGAGAAGAGTTCAATAATTAGAATAAAAGTTCGATAAAATTTCGACTTAGTGACAAGGCGAACTATAGAAGCACCATATATAGTGCTAGATCTAATTCGCATTTTTCTAACACGGATCCGTCGTTAGAATTAAATCGCATTTTTCCAACACCAAGTCCGCCGCTAGATTTAAATCGCATTTTTCCAACACCGAGTCCGTCGTTAGATTTAAATCGCATTTTTCCAACACCGAGTCCCTCGTTAGATCTAATT
>JAUPUU010000329.1 GCA_030917395.1 Cyanobacteriota bacterium erpe_2018_sw_21hr_WHONDRS-SW48-000092_B_bin.40 | reverse complement strand
TCGACTTCGTTAGCTTCCACCTGGGGCCACTCTTTGAAAAGCTTGGTCTAGAGACACAAATTTGGATTATCGACCACAACTACAACTTGTGGGGCCGCGCTGTGGCATCGCTAGAAACTCCGGCTCTAGCCAAATACGCCTCGGCCATTGCCTGGCATGGTTATGTCGGCGACGCTTGGCGCATTGGCACAGTGCATGAAGCCCACCCACAGGTCAGTCACTACTGGACAGAAGGAGGCCCTGACTATACAGACCCCAACTACCAGAGCGATTACATCAAATGGGCAAGAACATTCACTTCAAATCTTTCCAACTGGTGCCGCGGCATTACAGTATGGAACCTGGCTCTTGATCAAACCGGTCGCCCCAATATCGGGCCATTCCCTTGTGGCGGCCTAGTAACCATTAACTCAATAAGCAAAGAAGTAACTCGCAGCGGTCAATATTACGCTCTTGCTCACTTCTCAAAGTTCATTGAGCGCGGTGCAAAACGAATTGATTCCACGGCCTTGAAAACGACTCAAGAGATTACGCACGTGGCATTTCTCAACCCCTCCGGAGAGAGAGTGCTAGTGCTGACCAATCTAGGCCCAGAGATAACAATTAGTATCGAGGAAGGAAAAAGTGTAGCGGAAATCACTCTGACAAAAGAGTCGGTCACTACCCTAGCCTGGCAATAACAGAAACCGCCACCACTAAGCATCAGCTTACCTATGGCTTGCCTTCCCAGCGATCAATTAACTCATATTTTTTGAACTTAACTAGTGGAGAACTGCCATGAACAACATCCTAACAGCAATGCCTTGGAGAAGGCTGGCAAAAATAGGTAAGCCTTTTTGGGTATCAGAAAAAAACTCGATTGGTTTTACCAATCTTGGTTTAATTCTCACCCTTATGGCTGCCAAAGCTGGTGTAGCGGTTTGCATCAATGTTACTTCCGGTCATTTCATGACGGCCATGGAACAGAAGAGCTGGAGTGATTTCTGCCTCTATCTGTTCTTATCTATTCTCGCCATCTTAATCACCGTGCCGATTGAAACTTACTACAACCTTTTAAGAACACGCCTAGCGCTCTACTGGCGCGATTGGCTTTCAAGGAGCTTAATACACAAATATTTCTCAAACGCAGCTGGCATAAAAGTCGAAAACTCCAGAGAAATTGATAATCCTGAACAACGAATGACTCAAGACGTCGACTCGTTTTGTGGCTCATCTATACGCTTGGCCATATCGATTTTGGATGCTCTTGTTACTGTCTGCACCTTCATGATAGTGCTATGGAAAATCTCACCATCACTTTCATTCATTGTCATTGTTTATTCAACTCTAGGCCTGGTAATCGTTTCACATATTGGCAAAACCCTAATCAGTATTAGCGATCGCCAAATGAAAACAGAAGCTGACCTTAGAGCCAAGCTAGCCAGTGCCCGCGATGAACTAGTAAAAACTAATAGCAGCAGTAGCACCACTGTCGCTGAAGCAGAAGATGCTCTCACTGCAGTGATATCGAACTTACTAGATATGACTCTGGTGCATAAAAATCTTCAGCTATTCACAGGAGTTTTCAATCATCTAGTACCCCTGATTCCACCTTTGATTGTGGCCCACCTTTACTTCAACGATCACATTCCCTTTGGCACAATCACCCAAGCTGTCATGGCTTTCACATCGGTGTTTCAAGGGGCAACCATATTGATCGGACAATTCGCCGACCTCAGTCACTACGCTGCCATCATTAATCGCATTGGCTCACTGACAGAGGCCCTAGAGGCACCAAGCGAAGAAGTAAAGCTGACACAAAACAACTACTTTCAGCTCGACATGTTTAACGACTTTGAAGCACCTGAGCTTAAAGCCGCGCTGGTCGGCGAAGGTAGTACCTTTTTCAACTCCACCATACTAACGAGCAAACAATAATGTTAAATCAAAAAGCAATCAAGAAAGCACGCGGTTCCGTAGTTCTTAACTTACGCTCCGCACTAGAGGCAAAAACTAACCAGATTCAAGCTCTCCTTAACCACATAGAAGAACTTGAAAGCGAAGAAACTCCGATCGTGGAACAAGCTGAGAAATTTATTGGAGATGGCACCAAGCTTTGGAATTCCATCGCCCTCAGTGATATTGACACACGCAAGACTGTCATCAAGATGTTCGATGATGCCATCGCCAAAATAACAGCAACGAAAGATGCTGCTGGAACAATAGAGATTTTGCAATTGTCACTTCGAGATACGGATCAATACACAAGCGCCGTTCCGCTGCTCCCAGATAGTGACAGTGTAATACCCTTTGAAAACATCAAAGGGAAATCACGCGGACTTTACGACGCCCTGAAAGAAGCTGAACTAAATCCACGGTTTATTCGCAAAGGCATGCTCGATATGTGCTCCTTGCTGGTTAGCTGGTAACAAGCCATTTACTTCAACCATCAACCGGTAACTAACAACCGACCCTGAACCAAAAATACTTATGACAGCATCACACACGACACCAATGCAAGCCTATAAACTCGCCACTACTCAACTTCTCCAAGCATTGATTCAATGTCGCGGCAGTTCAGCAGATCAAGAAGATCAAGAAGAACAAGAAGTACACGAAGTACAAGATCTGCATGAACCAGCGTTCTCAGCAATGGCAACAGCCTTGCTAGAAGAACTCGATATTGCTGTTGAAGACATCGACATGCTCTCTGGCCAAATGCATCCACGCGTCAACGAAATCATCGCCGCGCTGGAAGCATTAAACGAACCGGGCATACCAGACATTCTTGCCTCGGTAAGAACATCATTACCGGCAATCAGCGCCCTTGCCACGGCGACATTGGCCTACATGCAAGCTTACGAGTCACTTGAAGATAGTGAGCTGCTAGCAGCCGAGCAAGTTCTCAACGAAGCGTTAGAAGAAGCGGGCGAAGAAATTGCCGATGACTTTCGCGACTTAGAAAGCGAACTGGAGCGGCAGTTGATTAACTACTCTTTCGCCCCTTTGGGTGAAAGCCAAACTATTCACTAGTTACTAATACTAGTCATTACACAGAGGAACGAATATGAAAGACGATTCGACAAACTCAGCCGTAAGCCACGGCTTAGCTATTTTTCGCTGGGCCACTAGCGCAACTCTTGCCCTAATACTAGCGAGCCTCCTGGGCTCAGCTGTGGCTTTTCCAATAATCTACTCACTCGGGCACGTGAAGGTACTGAGCCCCTACATGCCTTCAATTGCCGAGATACTGTTCACCCTTGGTACCACTGGTACTCCCCTGGTACTGAGCTACCTCTACTTCACAGGAAGAACCGCTTTTGTCACCGGCTGGTCGAAAAAGCTTCATCCGTTCTTCCATTTAGATAGCAATCTACCGAACTTTCCTGGGGTACTTGGACTGAACTACCGCCAGGTGGACATGACCTTCAAAAAGATTGCCCTTTGGGCAACAGCCGGCTTTGTCCTCACCTATATCTTCGACTATCTGACGGGCTCCTTCATAGCAATCGGTAGCGCAGGCACTGAAGCAGCTGTCTCATCAAATGTCGGCGCACCATCAGGCCCCAGAGGCATTGAGCAGGTGCTCGCTCACATGACCATGACCAACTTCATCATTACATCAGTACTAATGGCACTGCTGGCAGCTTTCATGGAAGAAATGGTATTTCGCGGAGTGATATTCAACCTGTGGCGCACAAGCTTTGCCACCCAGGCCGAAGCCTTAAGTAACAGTCAAAGTGCCGTTGGTCGCGCTGCTCATAAGTTCTTCAAAATCTGCGGTAGCTCCATAGCGGTCGTCATAGCAGCAGCGCTGTTTGCCTTAGCCCACCTGAATATGGAGGCCTTCTTCAGTCAGTTCTTCTTTGGACTAGTGGCAGGGGCCCTGTATCTGATTACCAGAACAGTCTGGACCCCAGTGCTACTGCATGTGGTGACCAACTCAATTTTGCCGATAGTAATTTTGGTTGGTGGATTGACTGGCAATATGAACAGTGACACTAGCGGTCACAATCACCCTAGTGCCGGCACAACTCAATCTCAAGACCTGGGCATTCGCGTTCCTGGGATAAGAGAAGCAATCATGCCAACGGACGGCAGCAAAGCTTCTGTATCTGCTAAACCGCTAGTGGGTGAAATCGCCCAAGAAGACTTACACAAGGCAGACTTCAATGCTAGCGGCAACAGTTTTATCCAGGTCTGTACCCCCGAACAATGCCCGACTGAACGTGCTTTCTTTGAAAGCCTGGCCAAGCAATACCCCGATATTGAGTTCTATCAAGCGGACACATCAAAGAACGCCGAACTAGTGCAAAAACTTGTCTCGGAACAAGCTGTAGTCGCGAAAGACAAAACTAGCAACGAAACCACCACGGTGTCGTACCCAGTCTACATCTACGCCAACCACAGCTTGCAAATAGCTCCTAGTGCGGCCAAAAGCGAAAAAGACCTGAAGACATTTATTGAGACCAACTACACTGTCTACGGCGAAGTCGCTGAAGACAAAGACGATCTCATGGCCCCTTATGTCAGCGCCGCCTGCAACCCTGAGAATACTGGCCCATTCAATGGCAAAGTGCTCTACGCCTGCGCCTTTGACATGGTGATAAAAACTGACCTTTCTATCATTGACCCAGAAAAACGTGCAGCATTTTCCCAAAAATGGCAGCACAAATTTGACGAAGGATCGGCTCTAGATAGCCAAGAAAGAACAGAAAAAGCTATTCGTGAAATGCTTGCTGACCTGAATGAAATGCACACCAATTTCTTTACAGCTAAGCAATTCGCCAATCTAGCACAAGCATTCGATTCAAGCTTGGCAGGCATTGGTGCACCAGTAACCCGCTTAAATATGGCCAACAAAGCCGAAGCTCTGAGCGCTGTACACTCCCAAGACACTATAGCGCTGGCCAAAGTAAGCGATGATACTCCCTTGATGTTCTTTCCTAAACCCAACGCAGGCAGCCCAGCAGAAGCAGCTGGAATTGCCGAAGGTGATCGCATTGTAGAAGTAAACGGTAAACCGAGCAGCGGACGCACTGTCAACGAAATAGTTGCTGACATTCGTGGACCTGCTGGCACAACAGTGACCATCAAAGTACTGCGTCCAAATGGCGCTGGCTTAGAACCACTAACCTTCAACATCACCCGGGCTCAGGTGCACACCAAAGCAGCCACATGGAAGAAGCTCGACAATGGCTTTGCTAGCATTAAAATCGCTATGTTTGGCAATTCTGTCTCCAGAGAATTTACAGAAGCTCTGTATGAGGCCTGCACCGGCAAGTCATTACCCGAAGGAAAAGCTGAAGTTGCTGCCGTGATAAACGCCTACAAGCCCGAACAAGACTGTCAACTGAAAGGCTTAGCCATCGACCTGCAAAACAACCCAGGAGGTCGCTTAGACCAGGTGGTTGAGATGCTGCAAGCGGTAATGAAAGAAGGCACGCTGGTGTCGTATCTGTCACGAGAAGGCGATCAAATCATCCACATCAAAGAGTCGGTAAGCGCCGGTGAATTTCGCCGTGAAAAAATCGTGAACGGTAAATCAGAAAAAGTATTTACCCACCCACGCTTCTGGAGAGTGTTACCTGACAATATCCCAGTGGTGGTGATGATCAACGAAAATAGTGCTAGTGCTGCCGAACTCATGTCTGCTAGTTTGCAGAAAAATGGTCTGGCTGCCATCGTTGGCACACCTAGCTATGGCAAAGAAGTTGGCCAATCAGTTAACCCGCTCGATTTCGGTACCGGCGTGAAAATTACTACTTTCCGCTTCTTACCGGCTGGCTCTGACCTTGGCGTAGCAGTTTTGCCAGACTTTGAAGTGAGCCAAAGCACAGCCTATCTCAACGACCCACTAAGCGCACCAGACTTAGTGCTGAACAAAGCTCAAGAAGTTTTAGCTATGGGCAAAGCGGCCTTAGCTGAAGCCCAAACTAGCGCTGTTACTGCCAGCAAAGAAAGCTTGGCAGCAACCGCCAGTGCCGCTCACAAAGAGCGCGACAACGCTATTCTAGCCAGCCAAAAATCTGGCCTGCTCCAAGGCGAAGAATAGACCTCACTCGACTTATCCATTCAATCTAGCAAGGAATAATTATGACCACCCAACTTGTTTTACAAGTCCTTATGATCGCCATTGGTTACTTTGGCGTATCCAAACTAGTTGCGATTGAGCACAGAAAATATGGCATTGCAGTTTGCTTTGTCGTCAACATGTTGCTCATTATGTTGCAATCTCATATCAGCCCCTGGCCCTTCGGTATGCCCATAATGCTCTCGTCTTATGTCGCCCTGGGCGTATGGTGCAAGGCTGTCTACAAACCCGATCAGCCTTCAAACTCCTAACAACACGAGCACTTGGAGTTCTTTCTTTTAGTCGAACTCTGTTCAAAACGATCGCTGGCTTGCTTACTCAAAAAGAGCAGGCAAGTCAGCAACCTCTCGCCTTAAAACAAGGAAATCGCATGAACAAACAGTTCGAGAAAATCATCTTTGGCGGCCGATTGTTGCTAATACCAATGTATCTGGGCCTAATCGTCACCTTACTTGTATACGCTATTCGCTTTTCAGTAGAAACATTTGAATTAGTCTGGCATTCCTTTGCCATGTCTGAAACTGACATGCTCATAGCGGTGCTGCAACTGCTCGACATCATCATGATAAGTCACTTAATTGTGATGGTGATGATTGGCGGCTATGTACTGTTTATAAGTGGCAGTGACTATGACGATGATCAAGCGGCGGAAACGCCGTCAGAACTGCCAAAGTTAAAGTGGCTTGGACACATTGACCCTGGCGCACTCAAAGTAAAAATGAGCATGTCGATATTAGGCGTGTCTACCATTCACTTGCTACACGCATTCATCAACGCCCAAGGCGAAAGCATCGAATATTTGACGAAACTGGTCGTGGTGCACATGGTCTTTGTCGTCTCCACCCTGGCCATTGCCTGGGTCAGTCGCTTTGCCTTCAAGCATTAAATC
>JAUPUU010000328.1 GCA_030917395.1 Cyanobacteriota bacterium erpe_2018_sw_21hr_WHONDRS-SW48-000092_B_bin.40 | reverse complement strand
TGGCAGCCGGTGAGAAAGATGTGGCCTGGCCCTGCAATGAAACCAAATATATTTGCCACTTTCCTGAAACCCGCGAAATCTGGTCTTATGGCTCTGGCTACGGCGGCAATGCTCTTCTCGGAAAAAAGTGCTTTGCCCTGCGCATCGCCTCTACCATGGCCCACAAGCAAAACTGGCTTGCGGAGCACATGTTGATTGTCGGCCTTGAATCACCAGCTGGACAGAAAATCTATATCGCCGCGGCTTTTCCTAGCGCTTGCGGCAAGACCAATCTGGCCATGGTAGTACCTCCGGTTGCTCTGAGTGGCTGGAAAGTCACCACCATTGGTGATGACATCGCCTGGATCAAACCTGGTGCGGACGGCAAATTCTATGCCATCAATCCAGAAGCCGGGCTGTTTGGTGTCGCTCCCGGCACTTCCGAAAAGACCAATCCCAATGCCATGGCTGCTCTTAGCAAGAATTGCATCTTCACCAATGTGGCACTCACTAACGATGGTGACGTCTGGTGGGAAGGCATGACCGAGCAGGCACCAGCCTCGGCCATCGACTGGAAAGGACAACCCTGGACTCCTGATTGCGGTAGGCTAGCTGCTCACCCCAATGCCAGGTTCACGGCACCAGCTACAAACTGTCCTTCACTTGACCCAGACTGGGATAACCCCAAAGGCGTGCCAATAGCTGCTTTCCTCTTCGGTGGTCGCAGACCAACTACGGTGCCCCTAGTTACCCAGGCAGCTAGTTGGGAAGATGGTGTCTATTTGGCCGCCACCCTGGGCTCAGAAACCACCGCTGCGGCTGTTGGTGCAGTCGGTCTGGTGCGTCGCGATCCCATGGCGATGAAGCCCTTCTGTGGTTACAACATGGGCGACTATTTCGGCCACTGGTTAAAAACGGGAAAATCGCTGACAACAGCACCAGCCATCTTTGCCGTCAATTGGTTTCGTCTTGATGCCAACAAGAAGTTCTTATGGCCAGGCTTTAGCGACAACCTCAGGGTGCTCAAATGGGTCTTTGAAAGAGTGACCAATGCCGCTGGTGACAATCACACCAAAGTTGCCCTTGGTCTAGCCCCTCGGCGCCAAGACTTAGATTTGAGCGAACTGGCTCTGAGCGATGAACAATTCGCCCAACTAACCAAAATCGATGCGAATGAGTGGCAGCAAGAAATAGCATCACAAAGTGAATTCTTCGACAGCCTAGGCAGTCACTTACCCACCGAGCTGCTCGCCAGCCAAAAGGCCATTTTAAGCGCCTTTGATTGAGCGGCAGCCACAACTGAGAAATGAAACTTATGAATGTCAAAACTCCCCGTGCTCCTCCAAAGGGCAAGGCCAGCGCTTTTGCCCGCTTATTTTCTGGCTTTTCACCCACCGTATCAAAAATTACTCAAGTTCTTGCTGACCTAGTCGGCAAAGTAAGACCACTGACAGAACAAGTGACAGCAGTCGAGCTTTACCACTGCACCTGGGAAACCGCATCAAAGCTAGCTTATACCATCACTGATTGGAAAGACTGGAAGACCTGGGAACACAAATTTGATAAACAGATAAAAAGCGATGAAGAGGCCATCAAGTTCGCTAACGAAATGCTTGCAGCTCTTGGCGATAAGTACGCTATTCTGCTCTCGCCAGCCCAGGTAAAAGCCGAACAAGATCGCGCCAGTGGTCAATTTACCGGCATCGGTGTGCAGTTCGAGGTCAAGCTCGACTCGTCAGGAAGAGCCGTTCTAGCGGAAGACCCTGAAGACGGTTTCATGGTTAAAACCGATGAGAACGGCTACCCGCTTATGCAAGTGGTCAGTGGCCCCGCCCAGCAAGCAGGCATGCAAGATGGTGATGCCATCGTTTCTATAAACGGCGAGACGGCTAAGAACATTACTAGAGGCGGTTTAGTTAACAAACTACGCTGCGGTGCGGAAGAAAAGATTGAAATTGTGATTTTGCGCAATGGCCATATTCACACTATCAACATAACAGCCGGCACAGTCAACACAGAAGTAGTGACACACCAGCTGCTCAAATCGAGCCTGGGCGAGTCAGTCGGCTATATCCGCCTGGAACATTTCTACAAGCTTGAGACAGCCAACGAAATGATAACAGCGATAAGAAAACTAGCTGTCGACAAGCTGATCATTGACCTGCGCTACAACCCAGGTGGAGACATGGATGTACAGCTACAATTGGCCAGCCTATTCATCAAAGATGGCGTGCTAGTCTCGTGCCGCGAGCGCATCAGCAGCAGCAACCACGAGTTAAGCGTTTACTCGCTTAGCCCCAAAGGCCTTAACATTAATGTCAAAGACGAAGCCAGTGGCAAACGCACCAACAAACACCACGAGCGCCTGGAGGCCATTGCCGCAGACAGCGAAATAGTCATCCTGGTCAATAGCGAAAGTATGTCAGCTGCCGAAATGTTTACGGCCGCCCTGCAAGACAACCAACGAGCTATTGTCGTCGGTGAAACCACCTTCGGTAATGGAATTGACCAGGCGGTAATGCTTATGCCCAATGGCACCCAAATGCGCGTCACAAACCAGCGCTACTTTACCCCCAATGGCAAATGGCTTGGTGATGGTGGCAACTCTAGCGAAAGTTATGGCATTGTGCCAGACCATATCGTCAAGCTAGAAGACAAGCCAGACATAGTTCTTGGTACACCTCACGACAATCAACTAGCCTTTGCCCTAGAGCTTCTAGCAAAGTCGGGCAATCAAGCTGATCTAGACGACAGCCCCACTGACCACACCACCTGCGATACCTAAGAGCTATCACAGTGGAATCGACCATAGAAACAACGTCCGCGGAGACAACCTCAATGAACAATGAAGACAAACCTTCATCAAAGAATCCAATAATGATGCTCATTGAGCTCATTATCAAGGGTGTAATGGGCTTTTTCATGGTCTTTTACTTACTTTGGAAAAACACAGCACAACCTCTTCACAAGGAAGTCTACGAAGGCCACTACTGGCACACAGTTACCGGTTCACTAGCAGCACTAGCTGCTGGTGCTGTCACTATTCCATTGCTCTTGCCCTTAACCGGGCCTTTGGCAATACCACTGAGCCTGCTAATTACAGTGCTCACATACAGCCACCTCTTCCCACTGTTCTACATAATCGTCCTCAGGCCGCTAAAGAAAGTTCTGAACAGCCTGTGGTCAGCTATAAGGGCTGTACTCAAACCCATAGCCCGCTACATCTGGCGTCTTGTGCGCTGGTGCTGGCAGCGCTTTGCCTCTTTCTGGCAATGGCTTGCTAACAAAATCATCCACTTGTGGCAGCGGATGTGGGGCCAAGTAAAGCGCTTTTTACGCTATGTTTGGCCTCATATTGTTTCTCTCTTCCGCTGGCTAGACAATATCATCAAAAGCGCCTGGAACTGGCTGCGCGACAAAGCACTACGTTTCATTCGCTTGGCCTGGCCACACATCGTCTCGTTCTACAGATGGCTAGCGAACATCGTCAATACCGTTTGGAACTGGGTTTCTGACAAAGTTGAGCGACTTGCCCGCCTAGCTTGGCCCCATATTGTTGCTTTTTACAACTGGATAGCGAACATCATCAACACCGTCTGGAACTGGGTTGTTACCAAAGTTCAGCAACTTGCTCATTGGCTTTGGCCACGCATCGTAGCTTTTTACAACTGGATAGCGAACATCGTCAATACGGTTTGGAAGTGGGTTGTTAGCAAAATTCAGCAAGTCACTGGTTGGCTTTGGCGACACATTGTCTCTGTCTGTAACTGGCTAGAAAGCGTCAGAACTGCCGCGGCCACACTAGCAAAGAAAGCCTGGCACGCCATCAGCAGCCAGTTAGTGGCAATGTGGAATTGGTTAACACCCTTAATCAGTCCGTACATTGAACGCCTGAGCCAATTTGTTGGACGCTTCTTCAAACAACTACTAGTTTGGGCCCAAAGTGTATGGAGCGCCATAGCGCCCATGATCGACTCAGTCAGCGCCTGGTCAAAAGAAATGTGGGATTCACTCTCACGACTTTTCGCCAGGCTGTCTCATTCCAACAACAAATAAACAGGAAAAGAAGATGACACAAAAATATCAAGTAACTGCAATAACAATGCATGACGGCGAAGCAAACGAACTTCGTGCCCTGGGTATTCCCATCACCACCACTAACGATGTTCAGGACCGCACTGAATTTGAAGTCGAATTAACCGCCCAACAGGTAGCTGCTGTGCGCGCTCACAGTGCAGTAATAGCGGTGACTGAGATCTAAATCAGCCCTGCTAAGAACAAAATTTCACGAGTGATCAGCTTGAACAGCTAGCTGGTCATTCGTTTCTTAACACACAACAGGAAACAACCATGACCGAAATCAACAATGAGAACAATGGCTCAACCTCATCTCAGGGCCCAAAGAAAATACCAACCTTCGTCAAATGGGCAATCGGCCTCGACATTGCCTGGGCAGCGCTTGTCGCAACTTTTGCAGCAACAGTATTCAACACTGCTGGCGGTGCCGCAGGAGCAACTTCAACGGCTATTAGCCTAGGCACAATCAGTGCCTGGCTGATTGCTTTTGTCATCGGTTTAATGCAAGGCGCTGTCTTCATTGCCGTCCTGTCTGTTTTTGCCTGGGTGGGAATGAACTTGTTTGCCAGTACAAAAAGGAGCTAATAGTTCTTCAAGCAAATAGCTAAGAGCTGCTAGATTATTTGGATGCAGAGCGCCAGCGGGAAACCACTGCCGCTCTGCATCTAGACCCTGCTAATCTAGACAAACCGGCGAGGCATTTTTTTAAGAACAAACGACTACTAGCTGAAATCGTAGCTGTCGATAAATTTTTATCCAAAGCTAAGCGGCATATCTGCTCTACTGATTTCATCAGAACGCAACCTTGGCCGGATAGAAAAACGCATAGTTAGACTTGAAGACCGTATGGACCATTTCGAAGACAGACAGAGACCTTCTTCAAACTCGGGCTTAATCAGTCTATATCGATCTCGATCTTGCCAATAGACCGGTCTACTATAACTTCTTCAAAAAAAATTTTACTGCTAGTCTCATGGAAATCCATTGCCATGAGACTATTCAGATTTACGGCTAAGCTTTCATCCGAAAGCCCTCTCTAACTGCATGCACCACTCAAAACTAGAGCCGACCTCCTTCTTAGTAAGGGCTCACTTGAGTAGATTGTTGTACTTGCTGGCTAGTATTGACAGCACCATTTTGATTGTTAAATTGCACTTGGGTGCTGTCATTTAAGTGGCCAAACTGAGTATTGCCTTGAAACTGGGTAGAGTCATTCAGATGACCTACCTGGGTGTTACCCTGAAGTTGCGCGCTGTCATTGAAGGCACCATGCTGCACAGACTGCTGCCACTGAGCTGAGTCGTTCAAACGACCGAACTGAGTGTTGCCTTGCACCTGAGTAGAGTCATTGAGATGACCTACTTGAGCATTGCCCTGAAACTGAGCTGAGTCGTTCAAATGACCGAACTGAGTGTTGCCTTGAAACTGTGTGCTGTCATTGACGACACCATGCTGGGTTGACTGCTGCCATTGAGCCGAATCGTTTAAACGGCCAAACTGAGTATTGCCTTGCACCTGAGTAGAGTCATTGAAATGACCTACTTGCGTATTGCCCTGAAATTGCGTGCTGTCATTGAAGACACCACTTTGTAGATTCAACTGACCCTGTGTAGATAAATTGAAACGACCTGCTTGGTGACTCCACTGCGCCTGGTCGCTGACGTTAAAGCCACCACGCTGAGCCGATTGCTGCCACTGATCCGAGACGTTACCGCCAGCGTATACAGGAGGATTAGCTTGAGCTGAAACTGAAGCCAGAACCAATACTGCTGCGGTGAAGATTGTGGTTGCGATGTTTTGTTTTTTCATGAGGTTGTCTCTTTTTTTGGGTTTGGTTGACTCCGCTCTACGCCTCCCTGCGCTAAGTTGGGAGGTAAATCTTGCGTCATTCCTTATTAACGCTAAATCGGTTGCTTGCTTTCTCAGTCGTCGCTTTCAGCAACTGGTTTACCAAGAATGTTTTTAGCGTAGGCGGCGCGCAGCTCTAATGCTATTGGATTAGCCTGCATTTGCTGTGTACATTGCTCAACCATATCAACAGCTTGATTCAAGATTTTGTACCCAATAGCATTAAGCTGTTGGTTCTGAGCCAAAACTGCACCGGTCTGCACCAAGTTGGTGGCAGTAGCACAAGTCATTTGTATTACACCTAAAATGCGACAAGTCTTGCTCTCATCAGCGTGGGAATACCCTATTCCACCAAAAATAGAATAGAGCGAAATGCCATCGGCATCCCCTGCACAGTCAGCGCTACGAATAGCGTTAGCTTGCGGACCAAAGAGAGTGTTGCTAGTACTTTTAGAGTTCATGTTCAAACTGCCACCCTGCCCAGCCACATTAGCTTGATTCGGAGCAGCAATATAAGTAGGGGCAGCGATAGCTGTTGGCGCAGCGATCTGTGATTGATGACCAGTTACTTGACCGTTAAGGGCATTGGTATTCTCACTGGTGTTGCTCGGGCTTGCTGGATTAGGATTGCCGGTATAGCCATCTGCCATAGCGAAGTTAGCGAAGGTGCACATAGCTGAGGCGAAGATCAAGGCGAGCAGGTTCTGTTTCATGGCATTATTCCAAATTGATTTGCGAAGAAGGTCTCTACTACTGGTGCCACGCCGAAACCACTAAGTGATTGCGAAGATTCCATGTATAAGGGCATTGATAAGGTGTTTGCAGTGATTCCGAAAATTGGTGGCGAACGAGTAGTGATTCAGTTCTAGCGAGAAAGCAGGGCAGGAACCAAGGATTGTAAACAATTGCGCAGCACTGCCAAGCCCGCCGCTTCAGGCAAGAAGCAGGTATACACGGCAGTCGCAGAGCGCTATCAGCTTCGAGGTGAGGAGAAATTCAGTTTCACAAGGGCTAGTAAACCGCACGCTGTCTCGCCTGTAGCGCCTCGAAGCGTATGAAAAGTTACAGCCAGCAACAAACAAAATTGATCGGCTCACAAACGAAAAAGGGCCTAGCGCTAGCTAGACCCCATCATTGTAGAAGCATTGAACGTTGACTAATTTACATAGTTATCGTCGGCAGCCATACTTTTCATATCAAATATAACCGAACCCTTAAACGCTTCCACTTCGCCACCATAATCGGCCACAGCTGAACCATTAAAAGCTCTGACTTTTGAACCAGGAAGAGCAAGCACAAAAGAACCATTCATGGCTTGGACATCAGAGCCAGCATGGGCAATCACTTTAGAGCCCTTCTCAGCATCGACTTCTTCACCACTGACTGCATGAACTCTTTGGCCAGCCTTAGCTCTTTTGATAAAATCAGGAATGGCTTCAACCTCGGCCGGAATGTCTCTTGCAGCAGCACTTTCTTCACTGTCTATCACTTGGTCACGACTGCTATTGGTCTGACCAGACGACTGCTGTTTCGCTTCTCTGACCAAGAGCCACTGATCCGGATAAACACGATGGGGCGCTAACACCAGACTAGGAAACCTATCTCTATTCAATTCAATAATTTCACGAACTTTAGCCGTGATTGCTCGTCCATCCTTATCATTTGCACCCTCATCGGCTAAAGCTCTACGGGCCACCGACCACAAACCTTCACCGGCGTTAACAACTAAAGTGCGGTCAAGCTTATCAGCAGCACTTTCTTTCTCACCACCACTAACATCAAGCCTTGAAGTGCGACTATTAGGCTGATCAATTTCGTCATAGAATCTGGAGCTAGATGCTTCGTTCTGCTGCTGCTCACTTAGAGTCTCAACTTGATGTTCCATTTTTCTGCTCCGCATGTACGCTACTTTCATTACTTTCGCTGCTATAACTGGCCTGTCGCCAGCAATATATACATATAGTGATCAAACAGATTTGCTCTTTTCGACCAGCCGCTTTAAAACAAAAACGTGAGACACTTGAGAAGTTATGCGAAAACGCAATCAGGGCAATAGTTTCCGCCTCTGAACGTTTTTTGGGAATAGTCCCACTGTCGGCGCAATCACTGCTTAAGGCCTGCTAGAGCGCCACTATCACTGTCTCGCAAACAAAAACAAAAGCGGCCCATGTCACTACTCACTCAATTGTCGATAGTGGTAAAGCACTATTTAAGCCTTTCTTAATTGCCATCAGGCTGAAATAGCTAGTTCGGCCCTGCTAGTTATCAACAGTACCAATAAAATCTCGTCACCAACTACTCGGCAATTTAATTCCCAGCATAAACACAAACTATCGGCGAAACCCATTTTCCAAAATGCTACCCCTTTTATTCGGTAGCGGCGTCTTGCTGCCTCCGCTCTTCTTCTAGCAGCTCCTGCTGCTCAACCCATCTGGATAATCAAATGACCAAAAACATTGCCATCAGTGCCATCCCCGATGCACAACTGCAATTCATACTCTCTGACGAAGCACTGACATTTCTCGCGGCCCTGCACAAAAACTTTCACAAGCGTCAAGCTGAACTAATTGCCAGTCGTCGCAAGCGTCAAAGAAAACTCGACAAGGGACAGTTGCCTCAATTTAAAAGCAAACAACTGTGGTCGGATCAACAAGACTGGCAAGTTGCTAGTTGTCCAGCCGATCTAGAACAAAGACTGGTTGAAATCACCGGACCTGTCGACGCCAAAATGATCATCAATGCCCTTAACTCAGCGCCCGGTGCCGATGTATTCATGGCCGACTTTGAAGATAGTTCGAGCCCTACCTGGTTGAACATGATTTCTGGCCAGGCCAATCTCTATCATGCCGTCAGACGAACCCTAGAATTTAGCGCATCCCCTGGTAAAACTTATAAGCTCAACGATACCCTGGCCACCTTAATTGTTAGACCGCGTGGTCTGCACTTGTCTGAGAAACATCTCTTGATCAAAGGCGAGCCCATTCCCGCCAGTCTCTTTGACTTCGGCTTGTTCTTCTTCCACAACGCTCAAGCACTAATTGATCGCGGCAGCGGGCCATACTTCTATCTGCCAAAACTTGAAAGTCATCACGAAGCTCGCTACTGGAATGACGTCTTCAAATTTGCCCAAGACTACATGGGCATAGCCCGCGGCACCATCAGAGCAACTGTCTTGATTGAAACAATCATGGCAGCGTTTCAAATGGAAGAAATTCTCTTTGAACTAAAAGAGCACGCTGCCGGCTTAAATGCTGGGAGATGGGACTATATCTTCAGCTTCATCAAGCGCTTAAAAAACCATAGCGACATGGTGTTACCCGATCGCTCACTGATCACCATGGATGTTCCCTTCATGAAGGCTTACTGTCAACGTCTGGTAGAGATCTGCCATCGTCGTGGCGCTCATGCTATGGGTGGAATGTCGGCCTTTATTCCCAATAAGAATGACCCCACGGTAACAGCTCAGGCCTTAGAAAAAGTAAAACGCGACAAAGCCCGAGAAGTAGCCCTGGGCTTCGATGGCACCTGGGTGGCGCATCCCGATCTGATCGCCGTGGCGAAACAAGAATTTGTCTCAGTGTTACAGGCTAAAGCCAATCAAAAAGACAAGGCCCTTGTCAGCAATAGCTGCGGTTGTAGCAACATCCAAGCCGAGGAGATTAGCGCCGAGAGCCTAACCTCCCTAGAAGATATTCCCACCACTGTCACTGAAAATGGCATCCGCAACAACATCAATGTCACCCTGCAATACATAGCCGCCTGGCTTATGGGCCGTGGCGCTGTGGCTATTCACAACTTAATGGAAGATGCCGCCACTGCCGAAATATCGCGAGCACAGTTATGGCAATGGCTCAATCATGACACCGAGCTTGAAGATGGTCGCACATTTAGCCGTCACCTTTACCGCACCTTCCTGACCGAAGAACTAAATGCCCTTCTAGAAGGAGCCTCGCCGCTCCTACAAGCCCGCTTAATGCAGGCCGAGGGTGTATTGAACCAGGTAGTGCTGAAAAAGCGCTTTGAAGAGTTTTTAACCCTCGTAGCTTACGAAGTGCTACTCACCAACGAAACCGAGCAAGCTGAAAACGCAGCTCAAGACAACTCAATTAACCAAACACAATCAGGTACGCAAATGACCACACAAAACACTGCTAACGCGAATAAAGTCCCCGTTGAAGGATCAGTTGACGGAAACCCTCTGATTCTTAACATTGACGAACCAGTAGTTGAAAAAGCTGCTCAAAATGCTGGCGCTGAACCAACAATCACATTCGGTGGTTGCATTCCTCAAAATGCCATGGCCCGCCGCTGGGAGGGTATTCAACGACCATACTCAGATGAAGATGTGATGCGCTTGCGGCCAACCGTAAATGCTGATTGC
>JAUPUU010000327.1 GCA_030917395.1 Cyanobacteriota bacterium erpe_2018_sw_21hr_WHONDRS-SW48-000092_B_bin.40 | reverse complement strand
GCATTAAACTCAAATGAGCAATAGAGTTCGAGGTGTTCAAGGCGAAAGCAAATTCAACGCCACGACTTTCACACTCGCCGAGCAGAGAAGAAATGGCCAGACAATCTTTTTTACTGGGTACTAGGGCTAGGCCAACACCTGCTGACAAGACAATCTCTCCGAAAGACAAACTAGAAGAAGCAGCAATAATTGCAATTACAAAAATTGCACCTCACCATAACATAAATGCCCACCGAAGAATTAATACAAGACAGCCATGAGCAGCACTAACTATCAAAAACAAGGCGAGAGAGCTGGTACAAACGCCGACATAGCAAAAGAAGTTGCCCGCCTGCAGCAAGTTATTATCAGTGCCTGCCGCCAAGAGTTTCCCCAACAAACATCAGGGCACAGTGATTTTGATGCGAGTAATTTGCAGCAAAAACTCAAAATTCATACGAAGAATTACTCTGAGCTTGTCACAGCAGTTGATATAAATCTCAGCAAAATCATTCTGGCAGCAGCGAGAGAGGCGCTACCACAATCCTACTCAGAAGAAGAATTGCCAATTGAGCCAAGCACAGCAAAGTTGCTCTGGCAGATTGATCCCCTGGACGGCACTGATGAGTTTGCTCAAGGCCTGACCCATTTCTGCGGCGTATCAGCAGCGCTGCTCAGCAAAAAAGATAACGGTACCTATCAAGCCATAGCCGGAATTATCTACATTCCAGCAAAAGAACTACTTCTATCTGCCGACCTGACAAAATCGACTTTAGTAATCCAAGAAAATGGAATCGATATAACGAACAGAGTAAAGGAAAACTATAGAGCCAACAAAGCAGAGCACTCAATCTTGCGCGGCTATCAAAGAGCCATCGATAGCAATCCAGAAGTTGAGAGCTACTATCAAACGCTTGCCCAACGGCTAAATCTAAAAGCCGAGACGATTCGATGTGGCGGAGCAGCCCATGGTTTTGCCGCACTGGTATTAGGCGAAATCAATGTATTGTGCTTTAACTATGACTATTCAAAAGAATGGGACGTATCAGCAGCGCAACCGATTATTGAGGCCTTGGGCGGATTCGTCTGCGACCTGACAGGCCAAGAAATTAGATATAGCAAAAGCTACAACAAAAGCAATAAAACTCAAGACCAATTCAATCGTCAGGGCTTTATTGCTTCAATAGTTTTTTCGAAAGAACAAATTCTGCCTGAAAATACAGCTGCACTTCTACTGCGTCGCCTAGACTAGATATTTCTAGTTACTCGTCTTTATTCATCCTCTGGCCCTGGTAAGCGCTCTTCATCAGGTTCAACGTCTTCAGCGTAGAACTCTTCTTCATCTTCTTGATCAAGAATCGATACTTCCTTGATTTCACCATCATCATATTGGCCAGCATCTTCAGCCACCATTGCTAGCGCCTCACCACTTACGTTAGTGGCGGTAGTATCAGACGCATCAGCCCCAGCTTCAGACGAATCGGCTGGCTCCATCCCTGTCAAAATTGGCTTAGCCTTTGGCTTGTTCTTCAAGTCTTGCATGAAGGTAAACAGCTCCAGGGCTAGCTTTTTAGGAATACCTTCACAAGCTTCTATTTCTTCTAAAGTGGCTGTCTTGATCTGCTCAAAAGAACCAAAGTGATCTATTAGCTTCTTGCGACGCTTGGCACCAAGACCTTTCAAGACATCTAGTTGAGAGGCAATGACGCGCTTAGCTCGCAATTTGCGGTGGAAGGTGACAGCAAATCGGTGCGCTTCATCCCGCACGGCCTGCAACAAGTGCAGGGCCTCAGAACGCCTTGGTATGTATACCGGCATCGAGCGATTGGGGAAGTAAACCTCTTCTTGCTTCTTGGCTAAACCAACAATAGAAAATTCGTGATCGCCTATTTTCAGACCGCCTAATTCAAGGGCCGTGAGCGCTTCCATAGCAGCACCCAATTGGCCCTTACCACCATCAATAATAATCAAATCAGGAAAAGGCTTTTGCTCGCGAATCAGCCTGGCGTAGCGCCTACCCACAGCTTCTTTCATTGAAGCGAAGTCATTGGGTTCGCCTTCTACACTCTGTATTTTGAACATACGATATTCAGTCTTTTTCGGTTTGGCGGCTTCAAAAGAAACCATACTGGCGACGTTATCGGTACCCGAAATATTTGATATATCAAAGCACTCTATGCGGTTGGGCAGCCTGTCTATACCAAGACCTTCTTTTAGGGCAGTAAGGGTACGCTCAACTTTGGCATCAAGTTGAGTGACACGGTTGACCTCCTGGCCAAGAGCATGTTCAGCGTTCTTGATAGCCATATCAACCAGATCGTTTTTGCCACCGCGTTGGGGCACCAAAAGCTTCACGGCAAGCTCGGCCTTGCCACTTACAAATTCGCGCAGCACATCCATGTCGCTCAGTTCATGCTGCAACAAAATCGTTTGTGGAATAGCAACGTCTTCGCAAGCTGTATAGTACTGGTCAACAAAGGCCTGATAGGCTTCATCCCAAGATGTCTTCTCGAGCAGGGGAATGGCAAATGTCTCTGAAGCAATCAGTTTGCCCTCGCGCACTTTCATCAAACAAACAGACATCATCTTTTCGGTATGGGCTTCAGCGACAATATCGTGGCTGACTTTATTACTCTGGAAAAATACCTGTTGCTTTTCAATTACTGAGCGCAATGCCACCAGGCGATCACGAATTTTACCGGCCTGTTCAAACTCGAGGTTGTCTGAAGCCTTCTCCATATCGGCCTTGAGCTGGTCGATAACTTCAGTCTGACGACCGGCTAAAAACATCTCTACTTGTTTGACCATGCGATCATACGGCTCGGGCTCAACCTTCTTTTGACAAGGCGCTAAGCACAGACCAATATGAAAGTTCATGCACGGTCTATCTTTGAAGAGCGGCGTTTTACGCTGCCGCATAGGAAAAACACGCCTTAAGATGCGCATGGTTTCCCACATTTGACCAGCTTCAACATACGGCCCGAATACTTTAGCTCGAGGATTGTCTTTCTTGAAGCGCACCGGGTCGCGAATCATCACCAAACGAGGAAAGGCCACATCATAGGTAATGGCCAGCCATGGGTAGCGTCTGTCATCTTTAAGCGAAACGTTATAGCGCGGTAGCTTCTGCCTAATCAGATTGGCTTCAAGTAAGAGCGCTTCTTTCTCTGAGTTAGTGAGAATAGTTTCAATGGTGGCGACCTTAGGTATCATCACCGCTAGTTTCGGCCGCTCTCGCCAAGAAATATCAGCCCAGTAAGAACGCACCCGGGAGCGCAGACTTAGAGCCTTGCCAATATAAAGAATGTCGCCAAGCTCGTCTTTGAATATATAGCAACCCGGGCTATCGGGCAGCCCAGCGAGCTGCTTAACCAGATGCTCAGAGGGAGAGTATGCTTTCATCTTCTAATTTTTGACTGATTTCGAGCGTATTTGCCAAGTTTTTTTCCGAATTCTTTTTGGCCGAAGAACTTGAGCCAGACATCAAGTTTGGTATGGCCTTTTGCAGGGCCTCAGAAATATTTTCTACGCCTATTACTTCCATGCCTTTAGGTATATTGCTCAAAGGCAGCGAAGCCTGGGG
>JAUPUU010000326.1 GCA_030917395.1 Cyanobacteriota bacterium erpe_2018_sw_21hr_WHONDRS-SW48-000092_B_bin.40 | reverse complement strand
GAATTAAGCATTATCTTTCGTGGCGCGCTATAAAAGTGGGTAGATCCATATCATGCTGCTACGGTTTAAAAGCAGTCAACGCCTTTGGAGGTTTATTTGATGAGCTCTAGCGAAACGTCAACTCGTCGGCGGTTCCCGCGTCTTTGCTCCAGTGCTTTCGAGCACCCCGCTGACAGGCAGGCTCTGGAAGCATTGAGAAAGATTCCAGGACTCGATAAGCTAGTGCGCAAAATGCTTGAGCTGGGCTGGGAAAAAATTATGCGCGTGCAACTGCTCGGCAGTGCTGTTCATATCACCCCCAAACAATGCCCCCGAGTGTACAAGCTCTTCAAAGAAGCTTGCGAAATTCTCGACGTACATGAGCCCGATCTCTTTCTTGCTTCAAGCCCCATTGTCAACGCTTACACTTTTGGTGTAGAGCGACCATTTATTGTTATTCAGTCTGGTCTGGTTGACTTGCTCGACGACCAAGAGCTTATGGCTGTGCTTGGTCACGAACTCGGTCACGTTAAGGCTGGCCACGTGCTTTATCGCAGCTTAGCAATGATGATTATCACTGTCTTCGATATGGTGGTTCCAATTCGCGGCTTAGCCAACATTGCCCTACAAATTGCCCTCTTCGATTGGTCGCGCAAATCAGAGATGACAGCCGATAGAGCGGAGTTGCTTGTGGCCCAAGACGTGAGCATCTGCCTCAATGCCCACATGAAACTCTCAGCTGGTTCCAAAACAGTGTTTGAACAAATGAGCTGCCAGGAATTTCTCAAGCAAGCCGATAGCTATGAAGAAATGGATTACAGCACCCTGAACAAAGTCTACAAACTCATGCAAGAGTTGTTCAAATCCCATCCTATTCCTGTATTCCGCGCCAAAGAAATCAAAGCCTGGTCTGAAACCAAAGCCTTCAAAGAAATCATGGCCGGCCGCTATCCCACAACCGATCAAGAAGTGACTCTGCGTGTCTGCCCACACTGCACAAGTAAGATTGCACCATCCTTCTTCTTCTGCCCTGACTGCGGTAAGAACGTAAGAATTTAATCAATCTTGTCTTAATTAGCGAATTTAACTCTGGCCGCTGTTCCCTCATATAGCCCGAGGAGCTTCTCATGAATCAGCTTACTCTTGAACATCTAACTCAGCTATTTGCTGAGCAGCAGTCACCCTGCATTTCGCTCTATCAACCGACCCACAGGCATGTGCCAGGTACACGAGAAGATCCAATTCGCTATCGCAATCTTTTGCGCGAATTGGAAAATTCATTGAAGCAAAAATACTCCACCAGAGAAATCGCGGCCACAATGGAGAAGTTTCAAGCACTAGCTCACGACGATCATTTTTGGAATCACCGCACTGATGGGCTAGCCATTCTATCCTCACCAGGCATGTTCCAGGTTTTTGAGCTACAGCGGACAGTCGCTGAGCTGCTAGTAGTTTCAGACAGTTTTCACATCAAACCACTTCTGCGCATCTTGCAATCAGCGGATCGCTATCAATTGCTCTGCTTGAGCCGTCATGAGGCGAAACTATATGAAGGCAACCGGGATGCATTGGATGCCGTTGAATTAACCAATGTCCCCGCTACCATTACTGAAGCTCTCGGCGAAAAATTGACAGAACCTCATCTCACCGTTGCTTCATACGGTGGTGGTGGAGCTTCGCATCACGGTCATGGTGGCAAAAAAGATGAAGTTGATATTGATATGGAAAGATTCTTTCGCGTAATTGACCGCTCCGTTCTAGAGCATCACTCAGCACCAAGTGGTCTGCCCTTGATGTTAGTCGCTCTCCCCGAGCACAATACTCCTTTTCACGATATTAGCCACAATCCGTTTTTGATGAAGGACAGCATTCATAGCAATCCCGAGGCTTTGAGTCTTGAGCAATTGCGCGAGCAAGCTTGGCAGAAAATCGAGCCCCTATTTATTGAACGACTTAAAAAATTGGTTGATACATTTGAGACTGCTCGCTCAAAAGACTTAGGCTCTGACGATCTTGCTCAAGTAGCTCAAGCAGCCAAAGCAGGTCGTGTTAGTGTATTGCTGGTGGAAGCAGATCGGCAAGTTGCCGGCAAACTCGATAGCAATGGCGAGATAGATTTCGGAGATCTTGATCATCCTGAGGTCGGCGACGTTATTGATGACATCGCTGAAGTAGTGCTGCGAATGAAGGGTGAAGTTGTTGTCGTACCATCTGAGCGCATGCCCACAGAGAGAGGCCTTGCTGCTACATACCGCTATTAGTTGCAAGATTTTAGTTGCAAGACTTAAGTATCAAATTTCGGAAAATCAATTTCGCGGGTCATGGGCGTGCTTGAGGCAACTAGCTTGTCTGAACCTAAATCGCGCACAACACGATCCATAATATTCTCAATGCGCACATAGCCTTTGGGCGTACGGTTAGCTCGGCTTTCCAGCACGGGAACCCGCTTGAGGCCGTGCTCACGCATAGTTAAGAGCGCTAGCAGAGTAGTATCTTCAAGGGTAATGGCCACCGGATCTTTGACCATAATTTCTTTCACTGTAATTTCAGCCGCTTTCTTATCTTGAATAGCTGTGGCCACGTCAATGGCAGAGAGCAAGTCAGAACGAGTGACGATGCCGACTAAAAGCCCCGCTTTATTGACGACGCAGCAAAAATCTAAACGGTGCTTATTAATGCGCTCAATAGCATTCTCCACCGTACTTTCTGGCTGCAACGGTGCCCCCGGAAGGGCATCGGTGACAGAGGCTAAAGAAATAGCTCCAAGCACATGCCTGTATTCATCAAGGCTTTTAGGTGACGCTCTTCGCTGTACCGCCTTGGCCACGGCATCGCGCAAAGGTGACAGAGCCAGAGAAATCTGACTAAAAATACTGCGACCAAGAACCACTACTTCTACATCAGTGCGAGCCCTGACACTGGCATTGCGCGGTCGATCATTGAGCAAGGCTGCTTCGCCAAAGAAATCACCGGGGCCAAGAACAGCAACCACTTCAGAGTCACTATTT
>JAUPUU010000325.1 GCA_030917395.1 Cyanobacteriota bacterium erpe_2018_sw_21hr_WHONDRS-SW48-000092_B_bin.40 | reverse complement strand
TAGAAATTTTATATAGATTGCAGATTATCTCTGTACGGCAATTACTTGGAACTCAATGAGTTACCAGCGGTCGTGCAGGAGAACACACGCTTAGGAGGAATCATGAAAGTGTCGTCAGCTAAGGCCCAAAAGATTGTAATTGTCGGCGGTGTTGCTGGCGGAATGAGCGCAGCCGCTCGCGCCCGGCGCCTTTCCGAAGGTTCGGAGATCATAGTCTTTGAACGTAGTGGTTTTGTCTCCTACGCCAATTGCGGGTTACCATATTTTGTCGGCGGAGAAATCGAGTCGCAAGATCAGCTACTGGTGGCCACACCCGAAGGGTTGAAGAAGAAGCTCAATCTCGATATTCGCATCAATCAAGAGGTTGTCTCTATTGATGCCGAGGCAAAGCTAGTTACAGTCAAAGATAGACTAAGCGAGACGACTTACCAAGAAAGTTATGATCACCTAGTTTTGGCTATGGGTGCTGCTGCTATTAGACCAACTGTGCCAGGAATTGATTTTCCTGGGCTCTTTGCTCTGCGCAACATTGAAGATGTGGAGTCTATTCAATCATGGTTTGAGGCTCATAATCCGCGCACTGCCGTAGTCGCTGGCGCTGGTTTCATTGGCCTGGAAATGGCTGAACAGCTTGTGCGCCGCGGCCTTGATGTGACACTAGTTGATAGTAAAGATCAGGTTTTGGCACCACTTGATATTGAAATGGCAGAGCTTGTGCACAAAGAGTTAGCCAAGCAAGGTGTGAAAATTATCCTTGGCCAGGCGATCAATGGTTTCCTTGCTCCCGGTGCCCAAGCTACCGCAGGCGAATCTACTGAAGAAAATGCCGGAATTGCTGCTGAGCACACCCCCAAATCGTGCTGGGTCTTAGCTGGTCAGCACAAGCCAATCCATGCTGATATTGTCATTCTCGGGCTGGGAATTCGACCAGAAGTCGCTCTGGCTCGCAATGCTGGACTAACCATTGGTGAGCGTGGTGGCATTCGTGTAGATGAAAATTTAAGGACAAGCTCGGCTAATATCTGGGCAGTCGGTGATGCGATTGAAGTGCGCAACCCCGTCAGTGGCTCATATACAATGATTGCTTTAGGTGGTCCCGCCAATCGCCAGGGTCGCATTGTGGCAGACAATATTTTGGGCGCCAATGAAAAATATAAGGGCACTTTAGGTACGGCTATTTTGCGCGTATTCGATTTGACAGTCGCATCCGTTGGTCTCAATGAGATGCAGTTGAAGCTCAGCAACATCGTTTATGATGCTGTCCATGTTCATCCTACTCAACATGCGGGCTACTACCCTGGCGCCGAGCGTCTCAATATCAAAGTTCTTTTCCATAAAGAAACCGGCCGCTTGCTTGGGGCTCAGATTGTTGGACAAGAAGGCGTAGACAAGCGCATCGACGTTCTCGCCACAGCGATGAAGGCCGGCCTGAGCGTCCGTGACCTGGCAGAGTTGGAGTTAGCTTACGCACCACCATTTGGTTCAGCCAAGGATGCCATAAATTTGGCGGGCATGACTGGTACTAATGTCTTAGATGGTTTCAGTGAGCAGGTGCAATGGCATCAAATCGATGAGTTGGGCCGAGCCGGTTACTGCATCGTTGATGTGCGTAGCAAGGGCGAGCGAGAGCGCGGCTTCATCCCTGGAAGTATCCATATTCCGCTGCCTGATTTGAGACTGCGAATTTCTGAAATACCAGCAGAGAAACAAATTATCACTTATTGTCAAAGTGGACAGCGCTCTTATAATGCCGCTTGCTTATTGAAGCAAAATGGTTTCAGGGTGAGGAATTTGTCTGGTGGATATCTAACTTGGAGCTCCATGCAGAACAGCGCTGGCAAGCATGCCATTTGGCAAGAGCAAGTAGCTGCGGCTCTAGTTAGTTGAAAGGCTGTTGAATATCAATCACTCGACTATGAAATTAGACTGGAAGAATAGAATATGATTAAGTCAACAAATATGCCCAATAAAGGACGGCAAGCAATGGAAAACATGATTTGGATGGTGGGCTTCGTGCTCTTGTACTTCGCCTTGCAACTTTACATATTGCCGAAACTCGGCATCCCTACCTGAATGTCTCGTAGCTGCTCGGTCGAGCAGCCCAAGATAAAAACAGTTGAGCCAAAGCAAGATGAATTTGTCCAACAACAATCAATTGAGTCAAACTCTGTTAGCGGCAACCCGGCGGGTAAAGTCGATTAAGTTTAGTCGCGGCCTACTTACCTGTACTCTACTGGCTCTTTTGGCGCAGACGGCTGAACTTAGTTTGTTTATTAGGCCTGTGCAGGCTGCCGACACTTGTGCAATCGGCTCACCCTGCCTTACCGATCCAGCTTGTGTAGTTGTAGGCAATACCCACATTCTTGAATGGAAAAGTAAGACACCAGCCAAGATTGTGGTGATATGCATTCATGGTCTAGGTCTTTGCGCCATGGCCTATAAACCCTTGGCGAAACAGTTTTCCGATGCGGGAATTGATGGCTATGGCATAAACGTTCGCGGTTTTGGGCCCGATAGAGATAAGGCCGACCGTGCCAAGTTGAATTGTATTGATACCGTTAGTGATATCGGTAAGTTGTTGGTCGATATTCACAAACAATATCC
>JAUPUU010000324.1 GCA_030917395.1 Cyanobacteriota bacterium erpe_2018_sw_21hr_WHONDRS-SW48-000092_B_bin.40 | reverse complement strand
TATGACTTTGAGCTGCGATTGGAGAAGGCTTTGTACCGTCTGTTTGTGGAGGGTTGCTGTGTCTTTCGTTGTGGTAGCTCAACTGGTGGCGCCACTGTTGCGCTGATTTGCTCATAGCTTACACAGCAATTGAAGAACCGAAAAATGGATGCCTGGACTGCGTTTATGGTATGCCACGTCGGAGGAAGTTGTAAACGAATTTTGCTGGTCTTTGCTGGAGCTAGTACGCGAGGCGAGCTTGTATTTGCATACATACGCGATGTTTCCATCGTTTACCTGCACCAAATTTGGTGCAACTCGATTCTAGTGGTGTGATTTGAGAATTGGCAGATTGGGACAGAAATAACAGCCTACTTTAACGGACGATAAGCCTAGCCTAATTGTATACTCTCGTGAATTTCTGTACATTTCCCATCTGTAAAATGAAAAGTCCATACGAAGTCACCACCGATAACAAACTCTTTCTCAATTGGAGCTTCATGAACGATATGAATTGGGGACGACGTCTGTACCGGTGGTGGCAACAGTAAATCGCGGGAAATCAGCTTGTGGTGTAAATATTCCTCAATCTGCTTCTCTGACTTTCCTATGGCATGTTTCTTGAGTTCGAGAAGTGCCTCCTCTTCAATCAACTTTATCTCTGCGAATTCACAAAGAGACGTGCTTATGCAGCGATTGCTTTGATATGTGACTCGCACCGCGATTGGCAAATAACCGAAGTAATAAAGCCAGTTTCGATCACCGCCACCACAATTCAAATCCGCTATGCGCCCCGCCGTAATCCTGGGTAAACCGATAAGCTCAGTTATTTCCGGAGGAGTATGACCGATTAAAAGCTTGCCTAATCTGTCACTTCCGAGTACTTGCTCCTCCATGTCAATAATCTCTTGACGGTAAAAACGGCGCGCATCATCGGTAAGATAGCGGTCATTCAAACTTTTGAATGTCGAGCACTCCAATTGATCTATTTGGATTCTTGCTGGATCTGAAACATGAAAGATCGGATGTATTATTGGATAGCCTGCAGGCCATGGAGCCTCTGATAGACAGCCCTGCGCAAAGAAAGACGCAAGGGCTATTGAAAGCGACAGGCTGGCGCACAAGGTGTCAATTCTAGGGCGAAGCATTTTTGCGATTTTCCTTCTAATACAAGAAAATGTCAGGTCCGTCTCCACTGACTCTGCTTGCCTCTATTATAGGTTGCATATCGATATTTTCCAGTCGCGGCTTTTACAGCCTAACGGCATCCAAACTACACTCAATAAAGTTCGATATAATACAGCTATATTCCGATGCTGAGCTTCGATATCCTCACGAGCAGAATAATGAAATTTAGTCGGGTCGTTACAAATACCATTCTTGCGGCCTTGGCGCTCTTGGTTGGGTCTGCAATTTCATCAGAAGCTGATTCCAAGGCAAAGAGTTCACAGCATGAAACCCTAGCGCGAGACGAACATGACCGAGTAATTCTTAGGGGATCATATGCCAAAGCTAGTTTCTATACAGGCCAATCAGAGGAAAAAATCAAGCAACTTCTCGGTGGTTCGCTTGCATTAGACAGAGGAACTTACCTACCTAGCGAATTCATGCCAGATTCAAGAGGGAATAGAGACGATTACTATCCTTGTATGATAGACGGAAAGGAACATCTTCTAAAAGTTACTTTCCATAATCATACAATCAAGACAGTTGTTTTTTTAGCGCCTATAGTGGAAGAACGCGATAAAAATATCAAAACTGTAATCATAACAGAAGGCGATTCTCACTACAAAGACAGGCCATTCAGTAAAGTAAGTCGAACGACGAAATCATCTAAGTCGTTAAGGCAAACGAAGTAGTCAAATTCTTACCTCTTTGTTGTCAGTTTTACAGCTACGATTGATGGACTAATCTCTATTACCAACCCACGTTTAAATGACCTTGCCCCATTTGTTGAGCCAGTCATTAAGAGACAATTGAAACGGCACCGAATATAGTGCTTCAGTTTTCTTATCATGCCCAACTTTTTTTTGCAGGGGAAAAGGTGGGATATTGTTGGGATGGGTTTTTTCAAAGTCCCGAAAGTCTTGGGCGATGAGAGACTCGTTCCCAACCCCCTCGGTGTAAATGAGTGGGTTAATGGTTTTATGGGCCTTTCGGGACTTTTACCATTTTTCGCCAACTTTCCCCAAAATACTTGCCTAGAGTGCATTTTGGGTATATTTCTGTTCCTAATCATTCCTCTGAATTCCCCTCCAAAGTTGGGATATTGTTGGGATGGAAATGGCACTAAAACCAGGCAATATCCATAAAAAAGTAGAAAATTTCACCTGCAGTGTTGGGATAGAATCGATATAATCGATTTAGAGGTGAACGATGAAGACAAAAATCAAGTTCATAATTGACTCTCTAAACAAGGCAGAGTGCCCAGTAGACAAGAAATGGCTACTGATTCCAGACCCTAAGACCCAGGGCCTGAAGCTTCGGCTTATGAAATCTGGCCCTAAGGCCTTCATTTTCCAAAGGCGCTTACCTGCCAACAATGAAAACCCAGGAACTCTAGTAGAAATTGTTCTTGGTCGATTCGGTGATCTCTCAATCGAGCAGGCACGTCAAAAAGCAGACGAACTCAATCGCATTATTGGCCAAGGCAAAAACCCGATAGTGATAGAGCTTGGCGAACTTACTTATGATCGGCTCTTCCGAACTTACATAGAGCAGTATGCCAAGCATGAAACTTCGACCTGGGAAGAAGCTGTCGAAAATCACAGACGTTATTTTGCACGCTGGGCCAACAAACCAATCACAAAGATAAAGAGAAGTGATATTCAAGCCTGGGTCTATGACCTGGCTGGTGAAGGCCGCAAAAAAAAGCACACTGCGAACCGCTCTTTCGATCAACTCAAAGCTGTCATAAACTTCGGTAAGCGCAAAGACCTAGTTTACTGCGATAACCCCTGTATCGGCGTAGATAAGATACCGACTAAATCAAGAGAGCGCTTTATACAACCGGGTGACGAATTTGCGCGCTTCGCTCAGGCGCTAGCCGATGAACCAAACGAAACATGGAGAGATTTCTTTTGGCTCTCGCTGTTTGTAGCGGCAAGAAGATCAAATGTTCTAGCTATGGCCTGGGACCAAATAAACTTTGAGCTTGAAACCTGGACAATACCAAAGACTAAAAATGGTGACTCGCACTCAGTGCCTCTTACCCCAAGCGCAATGGAAATACTGAAGCGACGCTACAGCGACGTGAATAGAAATGATGTCTGGGTCTTCTACTCAGATCGCCGCTCTCGCAAAACCGGCGAATTTTCACACATGGGAAATCCAAAGGAAGCTTGGAAAAGATTGCTCAAGCGAGCGGAAATAACCGACCTTCGAATTCACGATCTTAGACGCACCGCTGGCAGTTACATGGCCATTCAAGGAGTCAGCCCAACAATCATTGGTAAAGCCTTAGGCCATAAGTCTCAAGCAGCTACAGCCATGTACGCTCGCCTTACGCAAGATCCAGTTAGGCAAGCAATGATAAATGCTCAAGCGGCCTTGGCCACACCATCAAAAATCTTTCCAAGCGAAGGCAAAGTAGAAGTACTGAAACATCAGTGAGAGTTGACTTGACGCTGGGCTTGCGTCCGCTAGGCTTGTCGCCAGGCAGCCAGGGAAGCGCCGCTAGAGTGGCAATGCCCTCGCTCTGTATCAAAGCCTCGGCGCGCACACCGCTGCGGCGGCTGCCGAGAAAGCGGGCGCAAGAGGCCGCAGGGTCAAGTCGAGTTTGCCGACGTGGTTATCTCTTGGTTGCAAGTTTTTCAGCTACGATTGATGGACAAAGAAACCCGAGTAGAAAGAAAAAACGTATTCCTTACAGATTAGGCGTTACAAGAACCGGTGCGGCTGGTCTCAAATATATTGCAACACACTGATAGCCTCTGTTAATCGAATACGAAATCGCCGATGATCTCAATTCGAAGCTCTGATGTTCTCAATCCACTACATTTATATGCTAGTGCCATACACCTGGTGTATGGTCTTGAAGCGATCTTTGTTCACTTCTCCAAATTGCCTTATCGCCTGCATCTAGGCGGTCAAAAAAGTTCGGAACATAACGGAGCCAGAACAATTTCAACGAAATCGAATCAATGCTAGAGGCTCGAAAAATCAGTCCTCTGTAAAATGGACTACTATTGTTAGGCAATGGAAACTTCTTCACACTACTAATGCAGTTTATGACCTTGCGATCAACAGCTTTTAGGCCTGAACTCGTGATTACCACGAAGTTTATCGGTTTGCCAGTCGAATCCAACCGGAAAGCTATCACTGGCCAACGACCATTCTTTATTTGTGGTGACAATTTTCTTACAGCTTGAGCTCGTATCAGTCTTTCGCTGTTTTGAAACCAAGGCAATAGAATTATATCTTCCTTAGCCGGGGAGCCAAGATTCCGCAACTTAATAAATTCTCTATCCTCAGAGCCTAGAGCAGTCTCTACATTGAGAACAACGGCCAGAAAAACTACAATTAGGATTCTCCGCATGGTTAATTGACTCATTCTCCAATTCTAAATGTCTATACCTTGACACTACACTAATATTGGCAGTAAACAAATTGATTTAACGATTTACCCGTTCAATGGAATAACCTTTTATATAACTAGCTGAGATTTCGGTAGTCACCCAAATATTCACACTGAGGAACAAACAGGTGAGTAGCGCTCTGCGTGTATAATTGATCATTGTCTCTCATCGTCGGAAGCAAGTGCCAAATTGCTTACCAACAAATTAACAGGAAGAGTGCCTAGCACTGCTGGTGGCACTTTCTCTAGATGACTGACTCGACTACAAGAGCACGGTCAGTTCGACAGTTTTAATACATGTCAAAAAAAACAACCGCCCCGTGAGCGCACAGCTTTGCTGGTGCGAACGGGGTGGCATAGCTTTGCCCAGTAACATCGACACTCTCTCCTTCAGGCAAGACTAACCTTGAACTGTTCGCATAGAAAGAAATCGAATTTTTCGCGCAGATGCACTCTCTTCAGGACTTAGCGCGCCGCATGCGCGGCGATCTATCATCTCAAAATAGCCAGGAAATTGTTTCAAGATAAAGTCGTAAAGGCTAGTACAGAAAGCTTCGCTGCTGGCCTGCATTTCAGCCAGCTCACAGATTGTTTCGCAAGTATTAGCTGCACCAAACCTAAGTATCAGCATGTTCTCCGCAGTCATTGAAAATTTGACTGGATTTGATTGAAGAGTTGTATCAAGAACCAAGACATCGCCAACCTTAATGGTGTGGACAATTCTGTTTAGCTTGATAGCAAACTCCAGAAGAGGACCGTTCATGCCTTTCCATCCACAGGGCTCTGCGTCTAACTTATCCACTAGAAAAGTAATATTCC
>JAUPUU010000038.1 GCA_030917395.1 Cyanobacteriota bacterium erpe_2018_sw_21hr_WHONDRS-SW48-000092_B_bin.40 | reverse complement strand
GCTCATTACTGAGCATGTGCCAAATCGTCAACTGACTGCGGTCACCACCTGAATTGATTTGCCTGAAATCAGAGTTGCTCAGCACTTGATCTTTGATCTTCTCTAACTGTCTAATCGCTGGAGCCACATCACCAGTGGCCCAATGAGCAGCAGCGCTACCTTTAATTGGCCAACTATTGCCGTCACCAACAGCATTGAAAGCCCGCTTCAAAAGCTCATTAGCCTCGCCACTCTTAGTGATTTGATCACGCATCTCGGCAGGAGTGTAATCGAGAAACTCTTTGTAAGCCCGGGCTCGCTCAACAGGATTCGATTTGAGAGCAGGCCCAATTTCGCTAAACCATAGCGCAGCTGTACGCTCTGGCAATGTACCTTCTTCCGCTCGCCTTGCTAACTCTTTAAAGAGAATTGGTCTAAACTGATTGTCTCCAGTACTATTTTTCAGGGCGTAGTTGAGCACACTGGCATCAGCTTTACCGAGATTGTCGCCGATAAGCAAAGCCGCCTTAACATGAGCTTCTGCGCTACCAGGAGCACTGAAGTTTGGCTCCACTAACTTTGGCGCAATCTTATTAGCAATAAATGCATCAAGTTGAGCGATTTCTTCATTTGTCTTTGGTACTGACTGACGTGAAATCGTATAAGGACCTTCATAACGCAGACTGACTCGTTCAGAGTTAGCAGTCACAACCTTAGCCTTTACCAGTCCTGGCAAGTCCTCAGTCAATCCGCGAATTGAAAGTACTTCTCCGTCCTTAAAATTGCCAGTACGATTAAACTGGCTCTGCATCTGGGCCGCCGGCCTCTTAACTGTTACTGAAGCATGACTGAAAATAATTGAATCCGTGCTTACATCATAGTCACTGACCGCACCCTGACCACCTTCAATGAAGAGCCGAGGTGGCTTTACCGCTGGTGCATCTTGACCGACATGGCGACCGATACTCTCGAACGAATTATCTAAAAGATACTCGATTTCAGCATTTGCATTGGCCCGATTGTTCGCCGCACGAATCTCTCTAGCTGGCTGATGGCCACGCTCCATAGCTTGAGCTCGGGCGCGCTGACCACTCAAGAAAGCATCTACTTCGTGGGTCTGCATATAGTCGGCGTAGACACTACGACGACTAGCATTAATATCTATCAGCCTTGTCTCTAGTGTTTCTTTCAAATACTTAGCAGCAGCCGCAGCATCACTCTTTGTCCAGGTATTGCCGCGACCCTCAAGAGAGTTTATGAGCCTGCCATAAAAAACTTGTGCTTCTGCTGGTGGAGTGGTGCTGCCGAACAAGCGCTTAACTAATAGCTCATCTTTTCCTTCGAAAATCTTAGTCAAAAGCTTATAGGCAACATTAGGATCTGTGCCAATCTGGAAGGGTTTGAGATAGCTTTTGACAGCCCGGAAGTCGTTACCCAAGGCCACAAGCTGTTCACCAGCAGGGGCATTCTTACGGAAGGCCGCTTCAATATTATTTGCTCGCAATGTCTGCTCAGGACTTAGTTCGAGCGGGCTCAGCTTAGATCGAGCATCAAGCAACTGCCGCGCCTGTGCCTCTGACATAGCTTGCTTGGTCTTGTGCTCATAGTAGGCTTTGAAGTGCACTACTTGTTCATCTGTTGCCTTGGCGCCAATCTGTAGCTCATCGGCCAGGCTGCGACCCACAGTGAATCTCTGCTCATGGTGAGTCAATTCATGGTAGGAAGACTCAAAGACATCAAGAGTGCGTTCCTTAGCTAGCAGATTATCTGGGTTAAGGGTGATTGTGCCATCGTTATAGGTAGCGGCCTTACCCACCATAGCTGCGCTACGGCCAGACTTAACTTCTACATGTGGCAATTGATTGGCGGTGGTGAAAGCATCCATGGCCTTTTGCAAATCACCCACTCTTTGATTGAGCACTTTGTTCTGCATAGACAGCGCATCTGAATAAGCCTGCCTGTCTGCAATATAGGCTCTCAAAACAGACAGATCTTCTGGATGACCTTTCATGCTGGCTGCCATTGCAGCAGTGTCTAATTCACCATCACGCCAGGGCATGCCATATTTATCAACAAGTGCATTGATTTTCTGCCCAGTAACCAGGAAGCGCTCATAAGCTTCATCAAGGGCCTTAGGCAAATGTGAGAAATCTTGCGTCCAGCCCTTTGTGGCTGCTTCAATGCTATCAACAAACTGACCGGCTTTAGCAACAGTATTGAGCGGTGTAATGTCTTTGCCAAGCTCGCGCACTAAAGCTAAACGCTCATGAGGAGCCATTTTCTCCATCTCACGAGCAGGCATCCACAATTGATCTATGGCCGAGCCACTAGTGCGTGGATGGGTCTCAATGGCAGCCATGGCCAAACTAGGAGAAAAATCAATTTGTCCTCGCAAAGGCAGATCGTGAGCAATGTTTGGACCCCTAACTTCACTGCCAGGTCTGACTTCACCAATTGGTCTAATATCGCTGCCGGGTCTAACTTCGGGTGCCAGACTAAACTCAGAACGTGCTACTTCTGGCCCTCTAACACGACTTAAGCCGCTAAATCCAACTTCACCAGCTTTGATCACACCTCCGAAGAACAAGGCGCCACCAGCACCGGCAAGAGATGAATTAAAGGCATGCAGACCAACACTAGAGAGGTTGCTACCTAATCCCTTACTCGAATCCCAGGCGGCGGCTCCCTCTAAGACGCCAGTACCAGTGTTAGCTGCCGCACCAGCTCCAGCATTCAACCCTTGAGCAGTACCCTGGTAAACAAGCCAGTTGGCAGTGTGCCGGGCAAACTCTTTGGTTGCCTGCTCAGTCAACTCTTTGCGCACGCTGGCCACAGCAGCTTCTCTCAGTGGCCCTTGAATGCCAGCATCAACCACGCGCTCAGCTATTGCAGCAAAAGATTTCTCTTCAATTTTTCTGGCTCCATTGGCCAGCAAGTTGCGCATAGCGGTCTCAGTGCCTTCGCTTAAGATTTTTTCGTAACCAGCAACGAAGAGCTGCTTACCAGCGACACCTTCAGCTAGCTCAATGCCTGCACGCTTGGCCACAACTTCTACGCTCTCTTTAGCAAGGCTGCTTAGAGTAGCAGTAGCAGCTGTTTTAGCCGCCTGCTGACCGACCTTGAAGACTGCCGCTAATTGCGCCTGACCAAATACCGCTGTAGCGCCAGTCAAAGCTCCAACCGAAGCATCTTTAGCAACTGTGCTCAGCTTGAAATCATAATCGGACCCCATAAGAACAGCCTTGCTGCCCACTTTAGTGGCGGCTCCACCGGCAGCCAACAGCGCTGCGACAAGCGGTAAGTTAGTACCACCAGTGGCAATCACACTAGCAATGGCGCCACCGGCGATGAGAGCGTCAGCGGTGTAATCAGCGGCTGCACTCTTGGTTTCGCGATGATTATCAATAGCAGTAGCAAAGTCATCGAGCATATTCTTCATTTGCTCGGGGCTTGCCACTTCACCCTTGCGATTAGCCTCTGCAGCGGTTTGCAGCATTTGGTCTAAAGCGTCATCTGACTGTTTGCCAGTAGCACTAACCCAATCAGCAAATCCTGCACCAATGCCACTGCGAGTAGAGTAAGACTCATCGCGAGCAACGTTGACCCGCTCGGCCAGTGACTTATCGGCTGTCAAAACACGGCGGGCCTCTGCCATTTCTTGGCCGCCTAATTTAGCCATCAAGTCGCTTTCAAAGCTGCTGCCATACTTGCGAGCATAGTCACTTTTTAGCTGGTTCAATTGCTCAGTGGGCACTTGCTTGAGCTGCTCGACGATTTCTTTGCTACCACCAAAGCCCAAAATGAGCGCCCTAATTTTGTCTTCACTACGATACTCGCCTTGCTCAGCAGCAGCCAGAGCAATTTTTCGCTCGTCGCTATTGAGATGGTCTAAAGCTGTGTTTTGATAGGCAATGTCATTTCTTAAGCGGTCACGCTCTGCTTTTGGCGCTTTAGCAATATCTTCGTAGGTTGTGACTTCATCGTCAGAGAACACTCCCTTAGAGAGTCGAGTCATCTTATCGGCAGATATTGAGCCAGTTTTGAGCAATTCGCCCACATACTCTTGATACATGTCTTTGCCCAAAGCCTGCTCTCCGGCCTTTTTAAAGTCAGCAGCCAGGGCTCGGTCAGCGTCAGTCTTGGGTTCATTAATGCGACTTCTAAGAGTTGGATCGGCATTGAAAGCATCGCGAATATCACGAATAGCCTTGCCCTCATCAACAAAAGCATCAGCTGCATGTTGAGTCAGCTTTGTCACAATAGTAGATACTGGCTTCTCACCAAGTTCAACAGCTTTTAGTATCTTCTGAGCTTCGTCGCGTGCTTGACCAGACATGTAGTTATCGACTTTTTGATCAAGTTCAGCTTTGAATTTGCTGTCGCTCTTGTAACGCTCTCTATCTTCTTTGGACATGCCAGAAACAGCTTCGAGCATGGCACCCTGGTCATTGCGATAAAAGTGCCATTTTTCGTCCATGCGCTCAACGACTGAGACTTTGCCTGTATCAACCGATTCTTCGTAAGTCTTGGCACTGATTTTTTGATCGAAGATCTTCAGCAATGACTGCTTATCTTTCTCAGACTGGTTGAGGCTATCGAGCATCTGCTCAAGCTCTTTGCGAGCAGCGGGATTGTTCTTGGCTGCTTCCCAGTCTTTTTTCGACATACTCTCAATAGAGGTGCCAATATCAGCGGCCGAATCATTCCAAAGTGTGCCCCGGTGGCGATCGAGGGTGGCAGCAATAGAGCCGCCACGAACATTGATCATTGATTCCCAACGGGCCAACTCAGTGGCATTGCCTGCTGCCTCTAAACTGGCTCTGAGAGTGTGATATTGCCCTGTGGCGCTAGCTTTTTCAGCCGGAGACATCGCCTTGAAGCGCTCACTATCTTGGGCGCTAAGCGGACTACTATCACCGCTCAACTGTCTGCCGATGCGATAATCGCTGCGCTCAGAGTCAGTCATGCGCGACAGGGCTAACTCGATGCCCTTACTGTTATCCCAGACAGTGCCTGTATTTTCTTTGACTTGTGTAGCCGTAGACAACTTACCATCAGCACTAAAATCACGAGCCTGGGTTAAGTCAGCTCCAGACCAGGCTGCTCTCATTTGCTTGTCGCCACCGCCAGCTATGAATGACTGCCGCTCTTGTGGGCTGGCATCTTTCATCACTTCTTTGAAAAACTGCAAATCTTCCGACTTTAGAGCGGCAGCAGTAAGCTTGGCAAAATCTTCGGGAGCACGCTTATCATTACCCTTAAGGTAAATCATCAGAGCTTCTCTAGTCGCAGGGGTAAGATTTTGATCTTGAGCAATTGCTTGAGCCAGCGGCTTGCCATGGCGCTCTTGGTACTCAGCAGAAATTTGCTTTACTTGCTCAGCGTTGGCTGTGCGCAAACTGTCGCGCAGATCTTTCTCGATGATGGAATTGCTACGACCGGTCCATTCGCCTCTTTCGGTCAAAGCAACATTGATGCGGTCAGCCGCTATGGTGTTTTCGTTACCGTCCTTCTTGTGCAGAACAGCCGTCAAACGTGCTTTGTCAGAGCCGGTCATGAATGACATTTCTTGCTCAAGACCAACGCCATATTTCATCTTGTAGATGCCGTTAAGCACCTTAAGCTCTGCAGCTGTATGACCTTTGAGCAAGTCAACTATCTTGTCTTTGTCAGCCCAGCGAGCTACCCAATTATCGTTGCCAGTGGCCTGCCTAAGTGCCACAGCGTCTTTCTCTAAGGCCACCCGATCAATCGGTTTCTCAGCAGCATCAGCGGGTTTAGCTGGCTTGGTCAGATCATCGATTTTAACCACAGGTAAAACAGCCGAGTCACCTTTAGCAGCAGCAGCCTGGGCTTTTTGATCTTTGACGGTTATCTCGTGAACAGCTTTAGTTGCCGCAGAAACGTCAGGCGAACTTTTATCATCGCCGCCATCTTTTGGTAACTGTCTGACGTCGATTGCCATCTGGTTGGGGTTTCAGGGGCTCTAGTAACTACCAGTTATATATACCCGCGAGGCAGCATTTCTGGACATACAAAACCACTAATACCTTGTCGGCGCAAACAAATGGAGTTCTTCGGCACCTGGGCTGTTCCCCATACCCGCCTGCTCATCCCGGATGTCAAGAGTCAGGTTCGGAATTGATTTACGCAAACTAGCCAAAATAGCGCCTTTCAAGTCACGTCGAGAAACCACCACAGATTTAATTCGAGCAAGTTTCGTCAAGCTACGCACATTCACTGAAGTTCCTGAAAGATTGACGGTCTTGAGATTAGGCAAAAGCGCCAGCGCAGGCAACGATGCATCAGTAATGGCGCTGTTATTACCCAAATCAATTACACTCAAACTCTTACCTGGCTTAAGAGCGTTGATCATGGCATCAGTAACCTGAGAATTCCGCAGATACAAAGCAGACAACTTTGGCAGGCGGCCCATGTGAGAAAAATCAGCGTTTGATAGGTCGACGCTATTAAGGGTCAGTTCTTCCAGACCGGTTAACTTGCCAATAACAGGAAGTGATTTATTAGAAACCAGGCTGTAGCTAAGATCTAAACTCTTCAAAAACGGTAAATTGCGGATACCTCTGGCACCAAGATCAGAGACATCACAACGACCCAATTTAATCGTTCGCAGATTTTTAAGATGCGAAATCTTGGCTACAAGACCATCTGCAATCGCATCTTCAGAATCGCCAGTCGATGTGAAAGAGAAGTAGAAACCCTGAATATTGTCGGGAGATATGGCATCTATTAGCTCTGGACGACGGATTAAGGCTATGCCAGGCGCAAAGTAGACACCTCGATTGTCTGCCGCTGAGAGTTTTACAACACCCATAGCTGTAGCTACTTTGTGTCGCCGACTGGCTATGCGGTCAAGAGCAACGGCGCCAGGGTGATCGCCAAGACGCGTTTCTAAAGCACCCAG
>JAUPUU010000323.1 GCA_030917395.1 Cyanobacteriota bacterium erpe_2018_sw_21hr_WHONDRS-SW48-000092_B_bin.40 | reverse complement strand
CCGATCTGGCCGTACCAACTCCAAGATGCATTTTTAGATTTCCCTTCCCGTCTTCCAGGAAAAGGTTCGAACCATTCACTTTGCCAGCATTTGCATTCAGTCTAACCTCGGCGCTCCCAAGAGATAGCGACGAGCCCAGCTCCGAAACAAGCAACTGAGCGTAATCCGAGGAAGTTGGATTGGCCAAAAACAAGCCAGCGTTTTGATTTTGTTTATCAAGCTGAGCAAGGCCACCGCGCATTGTACCGGTGTCATCGAGCAAAGTGTAAGAAGGTCCAAGTTCTTCTTGGAGGCTGGTCAAAAGGCGCGCCCTACCATCTGCATCTCGCAGACGTAAATAGCTCCCCAACTTCTTCTCCTTGTTTACTGCTAGTCCTATGCCTAGCCTTTCGTGCATGTCCTTATCGTTCATAGCAATAAACGGCGTATTGTTGTCCTCCGGACCCAACAACCCTATACGCATCATCGTCCCGCCACCGGACCCATAGAAGAAGCAAATAGGGTTGCCGCCTTCCGCTGTTAACCTGCATCGCACGCGGCCAGTGCCATCGGTGAGGTTAATAGAGTTTGCAGTCAGTGTCTTCGCATCTGCAACCCACTCATGAGCCGCTTGTGCCCTAACTTCTGACAGCACAATGCTGGCCCCAACTACGCCGCCGATTACCGCAGAAACAACGATAGACACTGACTGCTTGATGCTCATACTCGCCCCCCCGATTGACCGTGAAACTTTAGCACGGCAAATCGAGCAGCTTGCAGTTTCGAGCCGCCGTTCAGGAGATAACTAAGATTTTCAAAAGAACGAAAGTCGTCAAGCGCTTGTATCCGTTGCGTGGTCTTCCTTTTTGACTACTAATCAGGGTCTTGGGCTTCGCTAAGCTGAAATTATAGATACTCATCAAGGAGCCTTAAATGCAGCCCATCGAGACAATTACGAGAGACCAGTTTGAAAGTGAATCCCCCATACGACGCATGTCGAGTATGGTGTACATGGAGGCTGTACAGCACGTAAACGAGCGAGTTGACAATTCATTGCCTTTGGCTCATGTCAATGAAAAACTGCAAGAAGTTAGCGAAGAATCACCAAGCTAAGCCCCCTTGCGCTTCCTGCTTCCATCGCCCAATTCTTTCAGCGTCCTTGAAAAGATAGAACACATCGTTTGCGGTCAATCCCGCATCGCTACAGAAGCCAACAAAGTCTGCAACCTCGCGTAAGCTGTGGTCTTGAACCAACCACCCCGCCGATACGAACCGCCGTAGTTCAGCCCGGTCTTTATGCCGTGTTCGTTCGCTTAGCTGTTTGATTGTCTGTATTCCAAGGTCCGATAAGACCCGTTCAAAGTAAGGCGATATGTCTGTTTCGTAGGTTTGCATTTTAGAATTCGACGCCTCCAATCTTCGCTCGATTCTCTTTCACGGCTTTTATCAATTCTTGCGGCTCGATCCGCTTATAAAACTTCTGTTTCTTCTCCGCTGGCTTGGCCACGGGTTGTTCGATTGGCTCCACGGGCTGTAGTGACAGCCTTATGCGAATCTTTTTCGGTGGCTCAATTTCTTCCGCTTCGTCTTCATCTTCGAATATTTCGCTTGCCGCCACAAGTTCGCCGGTTGCGTAACTTAGGATATATTCTTCGACGCGCTGGGCCGGTGCTCTTAGCGCCTTGAGGTTCGTGCCGCCCAAATAGTGCTTGCCGGTCACATCGTGCTTGGAGTGATTGAGAAGCGTTTTTATAGCTATTTCGCTTAACTCATTCGCATAACACGCTTGCGCATACGTTCGCCGTAGGTCGTGCAACGTACATTGCGCACCGCTCGCGGCGAAGATATCGTCAGGTCTCTTCGTGTTGTAAGGCATTGGGCTATTGGTGCCATCAACGTGCGGGAATACAAAATCAATATCAGGATGGGCATAAGTGCGCCGTTGTTTGAGCATCTTGAAGAGAAAGGCCGTCATCGGGAAGTAATGCGTGCGTCCGTTTTTTGGGTCTCTGACTGTAATTATTCGCTTGTCAAAATCGATATCGGCCCACCGTAAGAGCCTGCCTTCATTCTTTCTAAAGCCGGTTAACAGCGTAAGCCGCAACCAATCCCGAACAGTGATATGCGGGGTCGTCTGCGTTGCTCGCCAAAATTTTGGAAGTTCGCTTTCGGTTAGATAATTCGTGCGAGGTCGCTGTTTGTTCCACTCGCGGGCATCCTTCAGCACATCGACCGCGTTTGACTTCAAAATCGGTTGGTCGGCGCTGTCGCGGTAAAGTGCTCTTGCGTAGTTCAGGAGCGCCCTTAGCAGTCTCATCACCAAATCAGCCTGACCCGTTCCCTGGCCGTACTGACTGTTTTTGTTGCTTATCTCTGCATGTTTGTTCGACACCATCAACCGCGTAATCTCATCGACGTGTAGCTTCTGCCACTCTGCAAGGGCTGTTCGAATGCATTGACGGTACCCTTTCAGCGTTGATGCCTTCAGTTTGTCGCGCTTCCTGTCTACGTAAAGTTCGAAAAGTTCAATCAGTGTCGGTAAAGCGTTTGTGTCTTCCTGTGCTGGCGCACCTGGCCTTACCAGCTTTAATACCGTATTCATGGTTCACCTCATGCGAAACCGCAACCCAAGCGGGTCGAGCGTTGTCTTGTAATTGGATTTCCGGTTGCGTGGATTTTTTTTTGCGTGGAATGTTTGCAAATCTAGGGCAACCTCGACCGCAAGTCAAACAGGGAAACGCGAAATTTCATAAAACTGAAACCGTCGAAACCGGCTTCAATCCACGCTTTCTACACAATTCGCTGCCACTAATAAAAACCGCACCATTGACGCGTCAAAAGAAAATGCCGCAAGCGAGAAGAGTTAATCTCACGTTCCGCGTAAGAACCTAACGGCTAGGTATCTGCATTGACCGAAACGCAAAAGACAGCAAGAGAATCACGGCAAACAAAAACGAGGGGCGTTTCTGCGATCATTCTAGCGATGTTTTGTAGGTGCAAGGTGCGATTATCCATTGAGAAATTTAGCGGGGCTTTAAAGGCCGTTTGAGTTCGCCTAGACCAGAGAAGTGCTTTTGTGCATAGTCGAAAGGCAATACTTATTTGGAGCCTTAAATATGCCTTTCATAGTTGTCAAAATCGGACGAGAAGAGAGAATGCTGAACGTTTGGGACATCGTTGCCTGTGGTCCTTACGGCCCAACGCAGTCACGGATTAACATGAGGGACAACAGACCAAGAGGTGTATACATAGTGGACATGCCAGCGCCGGAGTTATTTGAGAAAATCGAGCGAGCGGCAAAAGTCACGCGCAAGCTCGAATGATTTCTAGCGTCGTATGCCCTCCGCTGACATGACCTTCCCAGCACTTAAAGAATGTACCGTCATCGGCGTTGATGTGTAGGTTGTCGCCCGATGAGTCGTGACCCGATTCAGCGCACGCCGGGCACCGCGTTATCCACCACCCCTTGCGCAACTTCCGCTCGTTGGGTGGTATCACCTTCAGCAAGTCGACTTTCTCGAAGGGCTCGTAGCGCTGCCGTTGTCGCTCTGCTTGTCGTCGTGTTTCTTCGGCGATTCGCTCGACTTCAAGCTTCTTTCGCTTTGCTGCTCCTAATCTTGCTATCCGTTTGACGGGCATTACGGCATCGAACGGTTGAGAGTTTATAAATTCAAGTTGGCTGTCAGTATCGCTCTCGGCACCTGCAAATAGACCTCGGCACATTTCAGCGCCTGACTTGCGGTGCGTCCCTAGTGGCAATCGCATTTGCGAGAATCTTCCGCAATAACCATTTTTGTCAGCTGCGGGGTAAAATTCTAAGCGTGAATCGAGTTGAAGTACGTCGCGTAGTTCGCTGTTGAAGTCAATCAGCTCTTGAGCCGGGATAGGTTCCCTGAAAAACAGCCACATGTGCCCGTCTCGCCCTGGCCTCGCACCTTCACGAATAGGATTTAAGCCCATCTTCCTCAATACATCCTCAACTTCATCAAGACCTGTCACCCCTTCATCAGCATCCCAACAACACCACTTGGAACAATAAAATTCATCGGTTGCGTAAACAGACAGCGTAGTATCGCCCGCGATGTGCGCTTGGATAAGTTCAAGGCTCATAACTTCGTGATTATCGTCGCCGGGTTTGACGCGTAAATATTGGAGCTTATTTTTGATAATGGCTTGATGCGACCAAGTATCAAAGCGGTTGATAAAGCGGTCGAGGAAGGGTAAAAGTATATCTAGTCTATACTTTTCACCCTTATTTTCTAGAGGTGTTTTGCCTTGAAACATAAGCCCTGTGCCTTTTTCACCTTAATTCCCGTTTTTCGGGTGTTTTGGGGTAGAAATTGGTTCTTGAGCATTGCAAAGTGGATTGACCAATCTTGCGCTAAATGGTCGACCGTTGGTTTCTACCTTGACTGATTCACTAATGACACCATTTCTTTCCAAAACCGACAAGACGCGCTCGAGCTCTTTAGCGGGCATCTTGGCAAAAGTCGGCTTGAGTTGCTCAGTGGTTTTTAAATCACTCTCTCTAAACTCAACTACCGCTTTGCCTTTTATCCACTTGTAGACTTCGGCTGCGTGCTTATCTTTTGGAGCGGTATCATCTCCCATCATTGCGTAAGCTTCTTGGGCATGGGGAATGAGTGTCTTCACAACTTTGATAGCATTACTCATCGTTTCTGCTGCTATCTCTGTATCCCTTGCCGCTCCAAAGTATTCTGCATGATGAAATAAACCTGCTATGCGCAGCACTGAGCCTTGTAACTTCGTAGTGAAGTCTTGGATAGGTGTCAGGTCCCGCTCATCGCTACTACCATCAACTGAACAACCATGACGCGCTTCAACTTCTTGCCAGAATCTTCTATATAATTCCTTCGCACCATCACTTAGCTTATAAACATACTTACAAATAGCACCATCGTCAGACCGGTTATCGACCAGCATTAACATCTTCTTGATACCAGTGTTGTATGCATCAATTGTTGCTTGCTGTATTGCCTTCCGACCATCAACAGTTCTTTGACCGACCAGTGATTTAGGTACATAAAAGAATGCCCTGCCGGTAAAGCCTCTGCCCCGCAAACTTCCCTTTGTCCCTTTTCCGGGCTGTAAGTTTTGAAGGGTAGTTGGTTGAACGGTCAAGCCAAGTGAAACGACAACATCTTTTACTGTGTAAGTTTTATTAGTTCGCGTGACAGATATCGAGCCACCGGAAAAACCTTTTAACAGTACATCTATATTTGCATTGCCGTTGTTGTACAGGCCGGTCAGCGTGTCAAACGCACCACCCTCGTCACTTAAGATGGCTGCTCGCCCGCCCTGCTCAACCAGCATATCCCTAACACCTTCACAAGTGCTGTCATCAGTGCAGAGTCTAAGCTCAACGGGGGGATATTTGCGCAACCGTTCGAGCTTTTCGATTTCAGCAAGCCTGTCAGTCAGAAAGGAATCACCGCTCTCTAGCTCACCACACTCTCTCTTAAGCTTGTCTATTCGCTTTGCGGCTATGTCTATCTCGGCAAACTTCTTGATGCGTTCTGATTCGGTACGATTGTTTTCTTCTTCGACCCAATTGTCTAAGGGCGCTTTCATCAAGTTAAATACTGCGCTCTTATTGTTGCCCGGTGGCAATACGCTACAGGTCCAAATTGATACTGGCTCTCTATGCCCCGCTGTTATTCCTTCAACCTCAATCTTTCGCTGCAAACACGTTGCCATCATCGACAGTGCCAGCATAAGAGCCATGCCAACAGGTGTTTGAGTGTTAGCAGCAACTTCGCTCGCCATATTTCCAACCCAGTTAGGAAAACAATCAGGCGAAACCTCAGGTAATTCAGCAAAAGAAGTGTCTAAATCACTGAATTTTGCCGGAATAAGGTAGAAAAGTCTCTCAGCTTGCGTTTGCGGGCTTTCGGCGCTCTGCGGAAAAGGTGGAAAAGCATCGACCTGATATACATCAGTACCACTGCCAACCCGAACGAACTGGGTGACTGCTGCCTCTTTCGAGGAAGTCGCCGAAGCAACTTTGGTGGTACTTGCGTCGGTGTTGTTATTCACTTACAATATTTCCACTTGAACAAATTTCATTCATTGACGCGCACCTTTTTGCTGGGGGTGCGTTTTCATTTGGTTTCAATTTTCTGTACTCCTGTCACTTGTGTTTGTTTCACTGCGTGGTCGGCCTCAACCACGAATCGCCGAACTATGCTGTCTAGGCTCGTTCCTTCGTTCTCTAATCTGGCTCTTGCGTCGTAGCACGCCTCTTCCATCATCTCCAAGCCGGTTGCGATGTTTTCGCGTCGAATACTCTCGTTCATCTACTTCGCCTCGCCCCTGTTGCTGTTCAGAAGCGCACGCACTTCATCAGCAACAAACAAAAGGCGATTGCCAACTTTCACCGGATGAAGCATATCTTTGCGAATCAGGCTCCTAACTGCATCTTTGCCCACTTGTAGGTACTCACGCACCTGCTTACTTGTCATCGATTCCATATTTTCACGTACCTCTTACTTTGTAATTACGTCGGCTAATTCCGACACAAATCAAAGTACGACAAGCAAAAACAGCCAAGCAAGTCGAAAGCCGCATAAAGGAATTGTTAAAAGCTTAGGCACCAGAGGTAGTGCAAAGGTATCCAACTTGGTGCACACCTGCCGCGCAAAATACTTTCGATGATTAGATAAGACGTTGGTCGCGGGAAGTGGCTTAGAAAGGCAAGGAAGGGTGTTAAGACGTAAGTTTCGGTTGACCGTCGATGTGTAGGGTGATTTCACCGCGTCGAACCTTATCCCGACAGCAATCACAAACGAAGTCCCGCTTGGCCGCTAGTCTGTACATCTGCATCAGCCCTTCGTGGTGCTCGGCCAATTTCTCGGCGTGCTCAACCGTTATTAGTTGCGCAATTTTACCGGCCTTGAAGTAATCAAACAAAATGGCCAAAGCTTCCTTCTCAAGCCCGCAAGCGGTCTGTAAGGCCGTGTTGAATTTATTCTCTTTCTTTCTTGTGAACATTTCGTTCCTCCTATTTTTGTAGTTACGCTTGCGCTCTCGCTCTTTTTTTGTATGTGGTGTCGTACTCGGCTGTTGAGCAATGCTTGGTTCCTGTCAGCCACTGCTCTAGCTCTTCGCGTTTGTAATACACTCTGACTCCGACCTTGTAGTAGCTCGGACCACCGCCATATATACGCTTCTTCTGCAAAAAACTTGCCGAGATTTGAAATAGTTGCGACGCTTCCTTCTCTGTTAGCACTGCTTTGCTTGTGTAGTCCACCTGTCTTCCTCCTTGTCACTCAACGTCGCAAAGGTACGACAAGCGAATTGTTTGCACAATGGCTTCGTATGTCATTTAGGATCCACTTTGTACAACATTTTTAGGAATTTATCTTCGGGGGACATCTAATTAGACTCAGGCAAAAAAACCGCCAACGCAGCTCGACAATCGAGTACACAGGCGGCTTTCGTAAACGAGAGAGGGTGAGAACTAGGCGCAAAGAAGAACGAGTGAAGGAACAGAACCAAATAAATCTGGCGGCAAATCTTTTGAGCCCGTCATCAGCTTAGTCAAACTGTCCGCCGCTCGCTGCGCAGGTTTTCTCAGGTCGTCTATCGGCGTGCAATGATAATCACCAGTGACATCGACTTTGTGACCCATCAGCAATTTTCTATCATTGTAGTCGACGTGATTCTTTGCGTGCGTTATCCAAGTCCGCCTTAATCCATGGTTACTCAGGTCGCTGATACCCGTTTGCTTCCTAACGCTGTCGATAGCGCGGGTTAGCTTATAATCCGGCCACGCGCTTGTCGGAGTATTTGCAAAGACGTGCTCGCAGTCAAAATCTACTTGGTCTTTCTTGAGCGTTTCTAAAATCAAGCGTAGCTGCGATGTTATCGGTATCGTCCGCCCGTTGCCGGTCTTTACTCGCTCGTCCGGCAATGTTATTGCTAAGTTCACAAGGTCGACTTCAGACCACCGCAACAAACGCGCCTCAGAGTATCGAAAGGCAGAGTAAAGAAGGAACAGATAAAACGCTCGCTCAATCTGCTCAAGCTGCCGCACTGCGACAAAGTAGGCAGGAAGCTGAGACGCTGAAACTGAGTTCTTGCGTGGCTTGATGTGATGATTTTCTCTTAGCTCAACAAGTATCTGCACGGGATTGCTAAGCAGTAATCTGTTCCCGTTCTCATCCTTGTATCGGTTTTTCGCATAGTTAAGCACCGATTTCAAAAGTGCCATAACCTGCGCCATTTGAGTCTTGCCGCCATTCGATTGATTCTTTGCTGGTTTGCCGGGGTTTGGTAGGTCAATTCCCTTGTTTCGGGTGATGACCATCAACTCAGTAATTTCTGTAATCGGCAGCTCAAGCCAGTCTCCAAGCCACTTTTCGGACCAGTACTTATACCATTTCCGCGTACTGTCTCTGAGGTCACGTTCCAAGTAATCACTAACCGCTTCCCTCAATGTAGGCACGGCGTTCCGCTTCTCGGCCTTCGTTGGGTCGATTCCGGCGACCAATTTACTGAGCAGTTCACGTGCAATGCGCCTCGCTTCGTCTAAGGTCATCAGCCCTACGTCGCCAAGTTCAATGCGTTTATTGGGGCCGTCCTTGCCGATGCGCCGTTCAACTATATACGTACCTCTCAAGCACGTTGCTCTGATTCCAAACCCCACTAGGTCGCTATCTCTGTAGAAAGCCTGCTTGCCCTTTTCTTTGGGCAGGTTTGCTCTGATTTTAGAGACCGCCGCAACGGTAATCCTTAACTTCGGCATATTCATTCCTCCACTGGTCATGTAGACGCCACGTAGACTATAGAATGACAAATGAAGAAAATGAATGAAAGACCAAAGACCTAAGAATGAGTACCTGTGATACTGTATGACAAACGAGATGGAAACGTGAAACCCAATCCGGTCACAAATCTATAATTAGCTTATGGCGCGCAAGAAAACTAACCACTACGAAATTCTCGGCCTGGCATCT
>JAUPUU010000322.1 GCA_030917395.1 Cyanobacteriota bacterium erpe_2018_sw_21hr_WHONDRS-SW48-000092_B_bin.40 | reverse complement strand
TTTGAGTTTTGCATGCCGCCTATGGCCAATCTTTTTGCCTCGCTATTGGTGCTGTCACTTATACGGCCGTTTGCGGGACATTTCATTTCAGTGCAAAATCAGTCGATTTTGTGTCACTTATCCAGTCACTTTATCAATGTTTTACAAAGATGGGCAAATTTAGTTAAGTGACAAGTTGAGTGCAGCCATCGTTTTGGCGACTGATCAACTTCCGGAAGTAAGCTCAGCTCGGCTCGCATAGGCACCACGCTTGGTGCATTTGAATTAATGGATATATTACTTTGATCCTGTTCGAAGATTCCAGGTCTGCAACCGCTTGAGAAAGATCAGCCTCCGTAAGTCTTACCACTGAAATAGCTTTGGTGCTTCGACCTAATATCACAAGCAGAAGGAAGCTATAATTGAGTCTTAACTCCCTGGAGTACTCAATTGAAGCAATGAGCAAATGTATGACTTTCCTGCTGCCTATGGTAGTCCTGTTGGTTGCTGGGTGCACGCACACACGGCAGCCAACAAATGAATATTCAATTGAATCCCGAGCAAAGACCAATGCCGAAATAGATAAATTGACTTTGTACCTAAGCAAAGCGAAATGGCCTGCGTATCTTTCTGCAGCTAGAGATAGTCGAGGTAAGTTCTATAGTCAAGCCAACAGACCTGAAGAAGCCATGGAAGACATAATGGTGGCAGATAGGATAAGTGGGAATAATACTGAAAAGGGGGTGATCGCTCTGTTAAGTGAGGAGCTGTCTGAGCCCGAAAACACTTTATCAAATTTAGAGTTAGCTATAGAGCATCGGAAACCAAGCACTTATACAGACTACGTTTGGGAGAGAGCTATCATTAGTATTCTGTTGCAAAAATATCAACAGGCGGAGCGTGATCTAGATGAACTATTGAGTGGGGATTTTGCGAGCAGAGCTGCCGAACTGAAAACTCTAAAGGCCTTTTGCCTTTATAAAACTGGTCGCAGCAAAGAGGCTTGCCAGTTTCTGGAACAAGCCCTTGCGCTTGAACCAGAGAGAACACAAGCGCTTTTACTAAAGGCAAGAATCCTACTTGATGAGTCACGTTTAGAAGAGGCACTGCAATGTTCAAATGATGCACGAGCAATTCTTAAGAAGGTAGATTTTGACAGATATTTGGCTGTTGGCGCGAGTGAACCAGTAAGACTCAGAGGAGCTATCTACGCTCAGATGAATAAGCCGGTTAGAGCACTTGCGGATTTTCGCATGGCTGAATTGATTGACAATCAGAAAGGTATCGAATCTTTTTCAAGACTGTCAGCGGCAGAGAGGCTTGCAAGTGCTGGAAGCACAGCTCAAGCGTTAGAGCTTCTCAATATTGAAATAGGCAGTTTGGAACAGAAACTGGCTAAAGCTAAATCTCTTGCTAAGTCGCTCCAGAAGCAAGATTAGATTGGCCGTGGTTATGTGTTGATGGAAAGGGCAAGTCGATAGACACTTTCATATTGTCTAGCAATATCATATTCCAATGAGTGTAGCCTTCTGGTAGTAATGCTAGTCCCACCAGAATGCCCAACAATTCGAATCGATCAGATCAATAGCTGCGCCAGAGAGAGTAAAGTCACCCATACCTTGCATGACGTTGTCCCAACAGTAGGCCAAGTGCTCCGCAGCCAAAGCTAGAGCTTCTTCTCTTGTTCGCACTGGTCTTTGCACGTCCATGTACATCGTATCAATGCCAATGCTGACAATTTGAGCACCATACTTATCAAACCATCGTTTCTGCATAGCCACATGAGCAGCCGGATGCGGGTGAGCATTCCAACCACCTAGGCGCAATATGGCCGGAACCTGCCAGCTGTATCTTACTGGCAGAAGTAACAATTTGCCGTCCATTGGTGGCGGCAAATGATCGAAACGCTGTTTTGAAAAATTTCCAATATTACAGCGTTCCGCTTTCCTTGCAACCCATTCGTCTAGATCATAAGACTGAAAATCAGTGAGAGTTTCGAAAGAGGGGATTCGCCCTTTCTCAAGCAGTTCACGAACCAGTTCAGGCGCTGCAACTCCACCTCCGCCAGTGGCTATCTCTGGCATAAAGGCGCTGCTGTCACCATCAACCGGAAACACTGGGTAGTATCCAGTTTGCTCGGCTACCAGAGCTAACTTCTGCCAGATGTTTTCGTCGTTGGTGCTATTGACTTTCAACTCAAAACAGTCTGGCACCAGAGCACAGTCAACCGCCTTGTATGGTTGCGGTTCGATCCCTGCGGTGCTGAACACTTGATCAATGTTTATCATGGCCAATTCCTGTCCCTGGTCTATTATGCCCTGTCACAGTAAATGTCCGGCATTGGCAGTAGTGTAGCAGCGACAAGCAGTTCTTCGCTCGGTCCTGCAGAGTCATTTACGCTTGCTCGATTTGCCTTTGTGTAAGCTGCGGAATTATTTGGCAGGTTTTTTGTGTAATTCTTTGTCAGTATGCGAGTTGATTTCGTTGCTGAAATTGAGGGGGTGACCTGCTACACACAAAAAAGTATTGTTCGGTTTCAGATTTTCTAGAAGTGCCAAATATCTAGGTTTTTAGGTTCTGGTTGTGCAACAGAGTGAAGAATTTAAGAGGTTTCAGAACAGAAAAACAATGCAACTGATTCCACATTGTGGGGGAGTGTTAAGAGTCCTAGTTGGCTTGTCATGCTGACAGATAGCTCCACACTTTTCCTGCCATTTAATTCCGTAATCTACACTGCGTTCTCGGGTATTGATTCGCTCGATCTAGAATTGGCTACTCCGCAGTGTATCAATTGAAGTATAGTCCAAGTGATACACTTTGTGTTCATTGAGCTGACTGTCTTTTGGGCATGTAAATCTCGGAGGGTTCAATTGGTACAAAAAGTCGCTATCTACTGCAGAGTCTCAACGGCTGATCAATCTTGCGAACGACAAGAACGCGAACTGCGCAACTATGCAAAGAGAGCAAAAATGACTGTCGCTGGCGTTTGGAAAGAAACGGCGTCTGGCTCTAAAGACAATCGAAGGG
>JAUPUU010000321.1 GCA_030917395.1 Cyanobacteriota bacterium erpe_2018_sw_21hr_WHONDRS-SW48-000092_B_bin.40 | reverse complement strand
AATTGAGACTGGGCGCACATTGATTGAGACGGATACAAATTGATTGAGACTGGAGCGATTTAATTGAGATTATCCGCACCACATCCGGTGACGCCCAGCCTGTAAGGAATACGTTCGTTTTTTTATAGCCTTCAATTCTTGACAATTTCGGGCGTTTGCTCGCTTCGTTGATGTATAAAAAGCCGTCTAGAAAACCTGTTTCTATACGGGTAACCCTACAACCAGCAGTTGCTCATGAAGATCGGCAGCCCTGGTACCGTCCAAGCGGCCTGCTATGAACTGTCTTGCTTCTGCTTGGGATACGTTTAGGAGAGTAGCAAGGGATTTATGGTCATAGCCAAGTCTTGTAATTGTGGCCTCGAGATCTTCGATGACGCCAGAAAGAACAGTTGAAACAATCGTTGCTGTGACAGGTTTTTCATTGGCGGCATGGCCTGCTTCTAGTGATCTGGTTAGGTGCTCAACTACTTGCAAAGGAGTAACCAGCTTCTCGGCCAGGAGGTCAATCGCTTCAGGTTCGAATACATCGTTTACTTTTACATCTTCTCGGACACAGTGTTCGATGAGCCATTCAATAAATTGCCGTCTGCTGTCAATGGCACCATCAAGTGAATAGGTGGTAGTCCGATAACCGATTTCTTCCATGTTCGAGCGCTTTAGATCATTTTGTAGCTTTGGATGACCAGCCAGTAAAACAGAGAGACTTGCTGGGCCTATTCGGTCATTGACCGTTTCTATTAAGTGTTTGAGCCCTTTCAGTGTAGCCCTCGGCAAATCGTGCGCTTCGTCAACAAAAAGAACTACAGGTTTCCTTTCAATCTTAATTAGTTCTCGTAGTTTGCGTTCTCTCAGTTCACCATGTGGAATGAAAAACTTTTCGTTCTTTAAGTCGTAAAAGATGGCCGCGATCAATGTCGAAATTTGAACTTTCTGCTTTTCGACACATCTAGATTGAGACACAATGATTTTCCCGTCTTTAGAGAGGCTCTCCTTGAGCTTGTTTAAGCTCACTGTTTTTCCTGTGCCAATCATTCCTGACACAGCAATGAGACCGCCATGTTTGATTGCATCTTTAACATGTGAGAACAACTTTTTGTGTTGCTCCGTTTCGAAGAACCCCGCATGGCGCACATCCTTAGCCAAGCCATAGTACCCCATAACGTCAGTGCGCATGCCTGTCTTCCTTCCTTCTTGCTTTGGCAAAGTATGTTTTTGTGCTGTCTAACACTTCTTTCTTATTTAAGGTTCTGGCAACCAATTCTGCGATGAATGTCCGTGCTTCTTCAGGCAGATCGGCTATAGCTCGTCCTAGATACTTAGAAATAGCCAGTTTCGCTACAACTTTGTTTTCAAAATCAGGAACGTCATATTCAAATCGATCAACAAAAGGAGTGCTAGCCACAGGCTTTTGCACCAGATTTACCACTACGTTATCTTCCGGCTTGCCTGTTAGAACGGAGCGTGGCACACTCAATTTTTGCGACAGAGTTTCAATTCTCTCAGCTGTCTTTTCTCTTTTTGTTTTCTTATGACGGCGATAGGAGTGCAGAGGGATTGGACCACCAGATGGCTTGTAAGGGCCATATCTGGTATCAGCATGCTCAACAAAAAGTTCATTGTCGAAAAGGCCCCACCAGACGATAACTTTCTCATCAACAAGCTCTGGGCTGACTTCGTATTTAATGCCGCCGTCCATCTCAATCGTGCAGTCCCTGGCTACAGTCTTTTTCTCAGGCTCACGGGCAAAGCTCCGGAATTTTTCCCAAGAACAAACTGCTTTGAATCCATCTGCCGGTAGATTTGCTACCCAGTCGTCGATCCTTGAATGGTCCTCTGAGCGATGCTTCTGCTTGTTGTATGAGCGAACATAGCGATGGAGCCACTCATTAGCTTCGCTTTCATTCTTCGGCTTATGGTCCAGTTGATACAGCGCTTCGTGAGCACATTTAACTGTTAGAAAAGGTCTCTCGACTTTGCCTTTCGACCTTGACGTTGTTCTTTTGTCAATCTTCTCGTCTTTTCTTGGTTCATGAGTCTTAAGTGTAATTCCTAAACAGAACAAGACTCTTTTAAATACAGCGCTCTTTGAGACCGGGCCATTGTCAGCGTATATTGTATTGGGTACACCTTGAAATAGGAAGTCAGCATCCTTCTTTGGTGCCATCGCGTTATATAAAAAGCGCAGTGCCGTTTCTACTTCCTCGCCATAAACACTCCAATACTCAGTGTAGTTTGTTCCGCTTCTATCATCGACTACACTGAAAAGGCTGAGTTTCGGATTTCCCTTACCTGGGGCAATCCAGGCCGGATCCTCAAGTGCTTTGAGATCAGAGTCGCTCATGTCAAACTGCCAGCACTCATTGCTTTGCTCTGCTTGAAAACGAACGCAAGGTGGCTCGAAGCTAAGACGTTTTCTGTCATAGCCGAGCGCTTTTAGATGTCGATTTATTAGGCTTTTGTCCAATAGCCCAGGTGGTGCTTTAATCCAACCATCGGGAGTAGAGACACCATGGTGTTCAAGAATCTCTATGGCTTTGGTCGTAGAAATGTGGTGACCTTTTTTGTTTTCAGTCCTTAATTTAAGTGCAGCGATTACTTCGCAGTACCGATCCAGTTCACCTTTTGAGACTTTTCGCGATGACCCGAAGTCCGCACGCCTGGCATCTCTGGGTCTTGGCTGGTTGTTCAATTCTCTATATAAGGTTGCTCGTGAAACACCATATAAGTCGGCTGTTTTATTGATCAACTCCTTCCGCTCTGGTGCCCGTGGACTGAGTTGATCCAAGCGAGCTCTCAAGCTGATGATTGTCTCAGCCGGCACAGTTTTCTTGTTCACTTATCAGCCGCTTCCAAGTAGTTGTAGAAAGTTGGCCTGGAAATACTCATCATTTTGCAAATTTCAGCTACTGAATGTTCCCCACTCTTGTGTAGCTTCAATAGGGCCTTTCTCTGTTTATCGTCCAAAAGTTTTGGCCGCCCACCTATCCGGCCACGCTCTTTGGCCGCAGCCAAACCTGCGGAGGTTCGTTCCTTTATCAAGTTTGCTTCAAACTCGGCCATGGCTCCAAAGAAATGGAAAACCAGCTTGCCACCGCTGCTGGTTGTGTCGATATTTTCCTGCAGACTTGTAAGACCAACTCCAGCCTTTTCAAAGATCGCGGCCAGTTTTATTAGGTCTTGAAGCGAACGGCCTAGGCGATCAAGCCGCCAGACAATCACAACATCACCTTTGCGCACGGTTGACAGAAGTTCTTTCAACCCAGGCCGATCGGCAGTTGCTCCGCTGCGCTTATCATCCAAAATTTTCTCACAGCCAGCCTTTTTCAGGGCATCCAGCTGCAAGGACAAATTTTGATCATCGCTGGATACTCGAGCATATCCAATTTTCAAGCGGCACTCTTTCTAGTCTAAAAACTCGTCAGAGGATACCATATTTTTACAATAGGTTTTTGGCCTATTTTCTTTACAGCCTTAAAGGTCGAAAATTGGTAGAAAGCGTAAAGATAGGTCTGGTGTATATAAAACGAACGTATTCCTTACAGGCTGGGCGTCACCGGATGTGGTGCGGATAATCTCAATTAAATCGCTCCAGTCTCAATCAATTTGTATCCGTCTCAATCAATGTGCGCCCAGTCTCAATT
>JAUPUU010000037.1 GCA_030917395.1 Cyanobacteriota bacterium erpe_2018_sw_21hr_WHONDRS-SW48-000092_B_bin.40 | reverse complement strand
TGAGATGCTCCAAGAGCAGCACCGACCATTACGATTGAGGCAACTTGAGTCACAAGAGCCCCACCCAAACGGTCGGCAATCCAGCCGCCGATTGGCCGAATGAACGCACCAATAAAGGCTCCCATCCAGGCATAAGTAAGTGCACTTGGTGCATTGGGGTTGGGCGTGATGTGTGTAAAAACACCGTCAGCACCAGGCACATGACTAAAGCCAAAGATAACTTGGATAGCCAAAGGGAATGCCGCGGCATAACCAATGAAGCTGCCGAAAGTCATGGTATAGATAATCGTCATCACCCAAGTGTGTTTGTTGCCGAAGATCTTGTATTGCCTATCAAGAACGGTCTTGATCTTGCCAGGCAATAGCTTAAGAAGAAAAACTGTTGCCGCAATTACAGTTGGCAAAACGAACCACTGATTGATTCCTAGCCCACCTGACTTGGCAGGCAAGAACATGTAGCATCCAACTGACGACGTCAACAAGCCAATACCAAGCATACCGGCAATCTTAAGAATGGCACTAGGTGTAGACCCGATATCAGGAGAGACATGCTCGTCTCGAATGTTATTCATCAAGAACCAGGCGAGCAGCACCAATGGCACTAGAATAAGAACCCAAACAAAGCCGGCATTTTGAATAAATGTAGCTGTGCCTGCTGGAATTTTGCCAATCAGTGTTCCGCTGGCAGACTTTAGCACCATCGACTGCTGTCCACTGAAACCGAAAGTCATGGCCAGTGGCACCAATATCTGCATTGTAGTAACGCCAAAATTGCCAACACCAGCATTCAAGCCCAAAGACAAACCTTGCATTTTCTTGGGGAAGAAGAAGCTGATATTCGACATAGACGAAGCAAAGTTTCCACCACCAAAACCAGAAAGCAGTGCCAAGGTTTGAAAGACCCATAACGGCGTAGTCTTATCCGACAGGGCAATGCCCGTTCCTAATGCCGGTAGAATCAAGAGCATGGTTGTAAAAAATATGGTGTTGCGACCACCGGCCATGCGAATCAAGAATGTGCTTGGAATACGAAGTGTCGCGCCCGATAGACCTGCAATCGACATCAAGGTGAAAAGCTGCTCTTTGCTGTAAGGGAAACCCAAGTTGAGCATCTGAACAGTAATAACTCCCCAGTACATCCAAACGGCAAAGCCGCAGAGCAAGCAGGGCACTGACACCCATAGATTTTTAAAGGCAATGCTCTTAGCACCGGCATTCCACGAAGCCTCATCTTCTGGGTTCCATCCAGTCAAATCAGTTTTGGGTTTGGCATTCGTTTCTGCTGTAGCAATAGTGTTCATGTTTTTCTCCGGTTCATCGCGCAAGCAGTTAATAACTAGTCTTCAACTTTGTTTCCATTGCTTCTAGTCTGTCCAATCGATCTTTGAGCTTTTGATGAGGCAAAGCCGACTGCTGGCCCATTGTGTAAACATCCATCTCACCACGGGCCCGAGCTTGAAGTGTGTCTAAAATCCACAGACTTGTACCAGGAATATAAGAAGTAGAGCCCTGAGCAACACGGTGGGCAAAGACCTGCGCTGGTGTCTGGGCCTTATGGATATATGATGGTCGCGCTTGTGGCTTTGGTACTTGATGGAAGTTAAAGCCAGCATTCATCAGCTGAATACCCCAGGCCATTTTTGTACCGCCAATCATGGCGTTAGCAATGAGACGTTCACGATATTCTTTGTCAGCTTTTTTCTTTTCAGCGGCATTCATCTTTGCCTGGCGAGCCAACAAACCATCAGTCTCCTCGTAGATAGCTATCCTGGTGCTGAGCCTTGGCTCACCGCCTGCCGAACATGCTTTTAGAGTAGTGATGTGCTCGGCCAGATGAGCCGGAGCTACCGGTCCTAATTGTCTCTTGAGCTGACTTTTAGCGAGGGCACCAGCAGCATTACCGGCCATCCTGCCAAGGATAGGACCAGCGACAATACTCATACCCGAAAGGGTAAAGCCAATTCCAGCAGGGCCGGCATAGCGCGGATTACGATTAGTCACCGCTAGCAGCCCCATCAGTGAGCCAAGATAACCACCAGTAGTGGCAGAGAAGAATCCGTTCAAATAAGCAACGTTACGCGAAAGTATCCGTTTTTTTGCTCGCACATGAAACTGAACATACTCAGCCATAGCTAAATTGCGAAGATCTTGCAGAACCGCCCCTTCGCTATTTACAAGAGCAAACTCTGGACCAGCAACAGAACCTAAGCTGTTCACAACTTGATTACGCTCGGTCAATTTTTGATCGATGGCATCACGCAACTCTGTGGCGCGCTTCTGCATAGTTTTAGGATCGAAGCCCTTTTTCTTTTGCTTGTGATCATTAACGGCATCAAGGAATGCTTCAATTAATATGCCGCCGGTCATTATTGAGTGACTAGTAAGCAAAAGAATTGGTCCAGCTTTCAAAACACCGCGCTTTGCCTTCGCCGGACTACGCCACGTGCGCCAACGCTCAGCAGCAATGGTGGTGATACCAGCGGTAGCTACACTTGAGCCCATTAAGTTATAGAAGAAAACTCGCCATGGCTTGCGACGATTGCGCTCAGTTGTCTCTATGCGAAAAGTAGTATTGAGTTTAAATAATTGCAGCTCCTTTTCTAGAACTTCCTTATTAATACTCTCCAACTGAGCGCTGACTATAGGATTGACTTCAGCCGCTCTAACCTCGCCAACCACAGGCACACTAGACAAGCGCTCCAAGCTTGAAGCAATCGCTTCACCAACAGGTTCAATAGCCTCTTCTGACGAGCCAGTCGCATCTAAGTCAGCAGAGGCCGGTGTCGAACCGTCAACTGCTTCAACTTGAATATTGCTCGCTTCAGTTCTAATTGGGATTGAATCATCCGGCACTACCGGAGCGACCAATAGGGAATCCGCACTGGCCGTAGAAGTCACCAGTTCAGTTCCACCTGGCTGAGTTTGCTCGCCTACAGTGCTAGCTTCAGCCAAAGCAGGCAAGTTGCCAACAAGTAAAGAGCAAGACAGTGTGAGCGTTAGAGATTTAGCAAAGTCAAATTTCATAGCGGAACATCCTACTTGATTAATTGCGGACAAGCAGACCTCCTTGTCCGCAATTAAGATACAGTTTTAGGGACAATCTGCCATCAGCTTCAAGTATTAGGACCTTCTAAAGGTCCTTAACCCAAGTGGCAACAAGGTCTTCAGCTATTTAGAGTTAACTAGGCACCTCCAGGTAATCATTCTTGGTGATGATGGACGCCAACGGCAATTGCTCTAACCTGAGGTCAATAGATGAATCGCTCATCCAGTACCGAACCATATACGATACAAACAAAATGACCGCGCCAAGAATAGCTCTCTAGGAGCTCAAAAAAAATGGACGCGGTCGTTTTGTCGCCCAGCAATTTAGCCACCAGATCGACAGAGCTTTGCTACAAGATTGTCGATCTAGTTACCCTTATGTGTTCACCTTTAGAGCGATGAACAAATCAATACAAAGATGGAGCATTAGGCCTTCACAAACCATCACAGGGAGACGAGCATGCCAGAGCGCGCAAGACCTTGGGCCGAACCGTTCAAGATAAAGATGGTTGAGCCACTAAAAATTACAAGCCACGAGTATCGCGAACACGCCATCGAGCAGGCTCATTTCAACACCTTTTTACTGCGTTCAGAAGACGTCTATATAGATCTACTAACAGACAGCGGCACAGCAGCTATGAGCGACTATCAATGGGCTGGCATGATGCTCGGTGACGAGGCTTATGCTGGCTCTAAAAACTTCTACAACTTACAAACCAACGTTCAAAAATATTATGGTTATCAGTACACAGTGCCTACCCATCAAGGGCGAGGAGCTGAGCACATTATTTCGCAAGCATTGATCAAAACTGGTGATGTAGTACCAGGCAATATGTATTTCACCACCACTAGAGCGCACCAAGAACTGGCTGGTGGCACCTTTTTTGATGTAATCATTGATGAGGCCTACGACCCTTCTAGCCCCCATCTTTTTAAAGGCAACGTCGATCTAAAAAAACTTCAAGAGTTAATAGACCGAGTTGGTGCGGCAAAAATTCCATATATCAACGTGCAAGCCTGCGTCAATATGGCAGGCGGCCAACCTTTCTCGTTAGCCAATCTCCAGCTTGTGCGCCAACTCTGCACCCGCTACGGTATCAAAATAATACTTGATGCCACAAGGGCCATGGAAAATGCCTGGTTCATAAAAAATCGAGAACCAGGCCAGAGTCATAGAACTTGTGCCGAAATTCTACGCGACATGTGCGACCTCACAGACGGCTGCACAATGTCAGGCAAAAAAGATCTATTGGTAAATATCGGTG
>JAUPUU010000320.1 GCA_030917395.1 Cyanobacteriota bacterium erpe_2018_sw_21hr_WHONDRS-SW48-000092_B_bin.40 | reverse complement strand
GAGACTTCTGCTGGAATCGAACTATTGGATGTTCACGAAAGCAGCAATCTTTTGCAGAGTGCCAAGGCTGAATTCTGCAAATCAACTCTCGGCGCTGACGAGCGAATCGTCTTTGCTGCTCACTATACGACGTACTCGCATTTGCATGATATTCAGAATTTGAAAGAGAATGTGATGCGAGAGTTTAACGATTAGAACATTCGGTGGAGCGCTCTACAGCTGTTCTATTGCTTTGTTCTCCGCCATGGCTTTGTCTAGCCGCTCAACTGCTTCCGCTCCGCACATTTCTAATAAGCTCTCTTTTGCTTTGGCTCGCTGCTCCTTTGAGTCTGTGTGGACATAATCTCGGAGATTGGTCGCGAGCTTGAATCGATTTGACTTGACCGTATAATTGAGATTCGCTGTTTCCGCTTGGTCAAAAATTGGCTTACCATCAACAATTGGGGCTTTGTGGAACAGAGGGGTTGTGTTGGGTGCCTGCAAACCTTCTATGCTTTGCTCATCACCGGGGGTAGTGCACATGTTTGTGAGCCAAGCTTTGTAGGCCAGTTTGGCACTATGATCTTTTAGAAGCCTTTGCTCGACAAATTGAAGATAGGGGTCTCTTTCTATATGAGAAGACCACAAACTCTTAAGAGTGGTGTAATACCAATTGACGTCTGGTGAATTCACCTCGGGCAGTTCAGTTTGCTTGCGTTTTGCCGCAGAAGCATCAAGCCGCGCAACTGCCTCGGCTCCGCACATTTCGACTATAGCTTTTTTGGCGCTTTCGTGTATCTTGCCTGATGGTTCGCGGACGTAATCGCAAGCATAGTTGTACAGATGTTCGTGACGGTGTTTTATTGAAAGCATCAGACTTATTCCTTCGGCCATTGGCAGAATTGGCTTTCCTTCAATTTCTGGAGGTCCATAAATCACAGGTGATACATCGGCTGGGAAGCCATAGCCTGGTTTTACATTGTAATAATGCTCTTTGCCCGGGACGGTGCATGCATTCATCACCCAAGTTCTATAGAGGGTCTTGGCGTTCCTTTCATGAATAACTTTTTGCTCGAAAAATTGGATCTCTGGGTCTCGTTCAATGTGTGATGCCCACAAATTCTTAAAGGCTGGGTAGTACCAATTTCTGTCGCTTGAACTCACGTCAGCAGGCTCAGCTTTCTTTCGTTTGGCCAAAGAAGCGTCAAGCCGTGAAACAGCTTCCGCTCCGCACATTTCGACTAGAGTTGTTTTCGCGTGCAAACGCTTTTCTTCTGTGGCTTCACCTATGAATGTGCGGTAGGCGGTTTCAAGTCGGTCGTGATTTAGTTCGACTGTAAACTGTGCCGTGGCTGCATCCATCGGACTAAGAATGTGCTTCCCTTCAGCTTTAGGTGAGCCGTGGAAAGCTGGAACAATGTCTGGGGAATGACCATCTCTAGCCTTTACAGCAATATATGGTTTTTCACCCGGAGTAACGCATTGGTTGGTTACCCACGTTCTATAGAGACTCTTTGCACTCTTGTTCGGAATGAGTTTTTCTTCGAAGTGCTTTATCTCTGGATCTCTGTCAATGTGTGATTGCCACAGAATACTGAACTCGTGATTATACCAATTGCTGTCAATGAGCGTATCTTCAGCATTTGCAGAGGCCGCCGCTGTGTAAAGTATAGCAACGGTAAATAATTTGAAGACTATGTTTTTCATCTCAGCACGATTCACTTTCAACGAAATAAATATCAAACCATATTCCGAGTTCGAAACTGCTCAACCTCTTTTAGATTGGGCTTTCTGAAGCACAACGACAAGTCAACTACTTTTGGTTGAGGAGCAATTTCAATCATCTGTTTCCTATTGCGCTTTTCGTCTTCCAAAAGTGTCTCATTTTCCTAGTAAAAATGAGTCAACTTTGGAATCGAGCAAATGAGGCAATCAAGCGCTATTTCTCGATGTGACTTTAGCGAAATCGTTGCACCAATGCAGCTCTATCTATGGGTCTTTCTTCTCAGTTAAATACTGCCGCACCAAAATCAAATTTGGTATTTTTCCAGCCATCAAGAATTCTACTGGTGAAACACCATTGAAAGGTGCTTCGCTAATTGGCTTGCGCAGCCATGTTTGTGCGTCTGTGCCGCCGGGATACATTTCTTGAACGTCTTTGTAAATGGCCATAATCATAGTCAGCTTGAGCAGCTTATCTTTGTCGAGAATGGCTGAACTAGGGATGTTCTTCCAGCTTGTGTAAGTACCTGAATTTGGTGGCATGCCCAGAAATGCAGTTTCTTCTTCAGCGCTAAGATTCCACAACTCAGCAATTTTGAAATATGTTTTGACTAGGGCTCCGCTTCTTACGTTTTTCTCTGATGTTATTGCCATGAAAATTACTCTCTGAAGCTTATTGCTGTTGGAACTGTCTCGCCCCTAGTCGCTGAAAACGATTTGCATGTTAACGCGCTAGTTGCTTCCCATCTTACCGCCATTGCCTGGCCCATACTTCCAGTGCCCTTATTTTTGCTGTCTTCTTGTTTGTATTTAGCTACTTTTCTTAGCTCCGTCTAAGTTAAATCTAGCCTTAGCGCGAGCTATCAAGGCAACATTAAACAGAGTTCTAGTAGAAAAGGGAAGAATGAACTCATAGAGCTTTATATGGCTTGAGTGATGTCAAGGAGAATTGCTAGATATAAGTCTATCTTTCCCGCAACCCAACTTAGAGCGCGTATCTCAATCTGAACTAACTTCTTAACCCGCGACTAGAAATACATCTCCGATG
>JAUPUU010000319.1 GCA_030917395.1 Cyanobacteriota bacterium erpe_2018_sw_21hr_WHONDRS-SW48-000092_B_bin.40 | reverse complement strand
GGGCTCATTTTTAGTGGCGTTGCCATTAGTGCCTTTGCTTTCGTTGTAATTTTATTTGGCTTGTGTAGTGCCATGTTCGGACACTCTCAGGGGTAGTTACCATTTCTCTTTGCTGCTGGAGTTTATGTATGCGCAGGACCTTTATAGCTATACATAAAACAAGCCTCAGCCCTGCACTTGCAACCTTAGCTCTGCTGCTTCTATTGTCATACTCCCCTGGCATTGCCGTACCTTTGACCCGCTCTAGTGAATCTTTGCGCATGGCCAATAGCTTGATTGCAAAGAACAGCTACAGAAAGGCCTTGCCATACTTGGACCGGGCTATAGTACTTGATCCCAATTCAGCAGAAGCATATTGTCAGCGCGGTTATGTGCACTTCTCTCTAGAAGAAATAGAACTGGCAGAACTTGATCTTGATAAAGCAATCTCTTTAGACCCGCGCATGGCAGAGGCTTATTTTCAAAGAGCAAGAGTCTACGGTGAACAAGGTAAAGTGGATTTGGCATTAAGCGAATCAGCAAAGGGCATAGCTCTTAGTGGTGGCAAGTGTGGAGCGCACTGGTTTCAAGATCGAGCAGCCTGGTATGCCCAGAAGGGTGATAATGCTCATGCCATTGAGGAATATACACGCTCAATTCAGGCAAATCCAAAAGACTTTTGGCCTTATTTCTTTCGTGCTTCTATTTACTATAAGACTGGTTCTTACTCAAAAGCTATCTCTGACTTAAATATTGCTGCCAAGCCGCCCAGTAACGTTAGTCTCGGGCGGATACGCTCCCTGCGAGCTCAATGCTACGACAAGTTAGGGCAGCATGACCTAGCTGCCAAAGATAGAAAAGAAGCGAATAGTGACGCTCTCAAGCAAATGGCTGATTTCTAGCCTTTGCTATAATTTTGGGTCGTAATAGAAAGGAGGCTAGATAGGTAATGAAGTATTCACTGGCAATCTCGCTGGCCCTTTCGCTGGCATTATCTACTGGCAGTGCTGCATTGGCGAAGGCTGATGTCACTAAATTGCTGTTAAAAAGTGAGGTCGAAGCGGCCCTTGGTGCGAGTGTCAGTGAACCTGATGTGGTGAAAAATAGTCCACCATTAGGAGGAACACAGGCCACTTATTCTACTAGTAGCTTGCCGATCAAAACTTTTTCCCTGACCCTACGCAGTGACGCTGATATTGCGCCGACCTTGAAGGCCACGGGCATGACAGTGGCTAACTTGTATAAGCAGACCAAGTCTCAACCAACCGGCAAGATTGAAACCCTTGCCATCAAGGGTGGTGAAGGCTTTTACTGTGGCAGTTCTGCTCACGTGCTTAAAAACAACGTCTATTTGAGTACATCTACTTTCTTCGGACGCAGCGCAAAAGCAATTGCGGTTTTGAAAGATTTGACTAGCAAGGCTGCTGACCGACTCTAATCAGAACTGCTTTTACTGACCGCCCTGCGGGTCTGCACCTGTGTAAGCGTTAGAGCCACCTTGTAACTGGTAGATACAAACTGCCGCTTCTGCACGTGTCACAGTCTTTTGCGGATCGCAATTTTTAGTTTTACCGAATACTCGCTCCCAGTTGTGTCCTGAGAATGCTTCTAGATTCATTGGCTCTTTGCAGTTCTTGCTTATTTTGCTGTTGTCCTGCCACTTCTCAAGATAGTTTGATAGCCCTGCTTGTTGGTAGTCTAAGGGCGCTTTGATGGCGATTAGTTGTTCGCGGGTAAGAGCTGCTTCTGGTTTAAATGTTTTGTCCATAAATCCAACCGACCAGCCTGCATTGCTCATGCCCTGAATAGCCGGAAAGTCGGGGTGGTTAGAGGATAGATCCGAAAACGATGAGGACGCATCTTTTTCTGCTGTGCGGATAAAGTATTTTGCTGGTCGAATGCCATTATTCGCCTTCACCAACCAGTCGACAAACTGGGCTCTCGTAATAGGTTTGGTGGGCTCGAAGACTGGAGCATCTGCAGCTATCACTTTTAGCTTAACTAGAGTCTTGATTTCTTTTTCGCCGAAGCCGCCGGTGATGTCGCTAAATTCTTGAACTGGTGCTTTTTCTTCACTAGTTGAACTTGTGCCCTCAGTACTAGCTTTCGCCGCTAACTGATCTTTTAGCTTGGCATTCTCTGCCTTGAGAGTTTCAAGCTCTTGCTTAAGGCTATTGTAGGCTTCGGTAGAGGTAGGAGCGCCGCTTGTAGCGTCGCTTTTGCTGGCGCTGCAACTAGATAAAGAGATCGCGCTAGTGAGCGCCAATAGAGCAGTTACTTGTTTAGCGATATTTGTCATAGCTAGCTTTTATTTAGCGTACGTAAGCCAGTGGGTTGTTAGGCTTACCGTTCACTCTAACTTCAAAGTGTAAGTGTGGTCCTGTGGAGAACCCGGTGGTTCCTTCATAAGCAATGACATCGCCCTTAGCGACGTTATCACCAGCACCCACAGCCACTCTAGATAAGTGAGCATAGAGTGTAGCCATGCTGTTGCCATGGCTGATGATTACTACTTTTCCGTAGCCACCATACCAACCTGTATAAAGAACGTTGCCACCATCGGCGGCGTGAATGGCTGAGCGGTTCGGGCCAGCCAAGTCCACCCCAGAGTGGAACTTGCGCACGCCAAATATGGGGTGTTTGCGCCAACCGAAAGGTGAGGTTACTGGCGCTCTTAACGGCATGCACATGTTGCCAGACCCAACAGTAATTGGTCCACCCTTTTTGCGGTTAGAGCTTTCCATAACGAAAATCTGTTTCTCTAAACGAGCCGATTCGTTAGCCAGTTCTCTTTCTGCTTGTTCATAGAAGGCGCGTTGACTGCGCAGACGCTCTGCTGTTTGTTGCTGACCCAGCTTCTCTTTGGCGATAGCCATTGCTTTTTCAGCAATTTGTGAAACTAGATCGGCCAGCATATTCTTTTGCGCACCAAGTTGCTGCTTGTTTTGCGATAGCATCGACTCGCGCAAACGCAATTCGTCAATCAGCTTTTTGTCTTGTTCTGCCACACGCTCTTGGTAGTAGAGGCGGTCTAACAAGGTTTGCAAATTGTCGACCTGGAAGAGCATTTCGACAAAATTTAAGCGATTGCCTTCATAGATCTCTCTAAGGCGGAAGGCGGCTGACTCTTGCAAGCTGGCTTCTTTGGTTTTTACTGTAGTCAGTTTTGCTTGGGTTTCGTTGATTTTGTTTTCAGTGTGGCTAACTTGTTGCTTAGTGTTAGTCAACTTGCCAGTGGTGGCAGCTAGCTCTCTTTGAATGATGCCCAGTTTCTCATAGGCCTTGCGCTCATTCTTTCTAATTGCTTGAGCCTTAGCATGGTACTCACGCTTTTCTTTTTCTAACTTTTGCTTCTCTTGTTGTAAGAGACGCTTTTTAGCCTCATTAGAGCTACCGCTCTCGTAGGCGACAACAGTGTTGGCCGAATGGTGCAAGCTTGAGTGCACGTCTGTGGCACTTGCTGGCAATGTTTGGCTGCCTAGAGTCATTATTGATAGAGACACTGCTGATAGTGCAGCGCTTCTGATATTTTTAAATTTCAATTTTGGGGAAACCAATCTGAATGCCTTCAATATCTGAATCTGAAATTGAGTATCTTGATGGGAAGTGCAGTCTACCATTGAAAACCCGATGAGGCAAAGAACCCTCAATATGCTTTAAGTCTATAGCCGAAAGATATGCCAATTATTAGCTATAATTTGGCCTGCTGGTTGCCGTGGCTTCAGCGTTTAGGCGCTGAACCGGTGCCTGAGGTCGATTGTTGAAATAACTTCAACACTTGGAGCATTATCTCAACATTTGTCACATGTTGTCATATAGTATCTATCGACGCCTAAACCCGCTTTGACCGACTAAATCCCGACTAATTCCCTCTAATGTTTGAAGAGCAAGATAAAATGTTGAAAGAGATTGTCAAGTACCCTTTGTCTATCAAAGGTCTATCCACAACTGAATTTACTGAGGTAAAAAGCCCCTTCAGCGGCGAAGTGGTGGCCGTGGTCGGTCAAGCTGACGAGAAAGCCATTGATGCTGCTCTGAGCCAGGCTAAAGAAACCTTTGAAAATGTGATGAAGAATATGCCAGCGTACAAGCGTTCGGAAATTCTGGCCAAGACTTCACAGCTAATTCTGAGCAATATCGAAGACATGGCTCAGACTATTGCCTTAGAAGGTGGGAAGCCTATTAAGGATGCCCGGATTGAAGTTTCACGCGCTGCCAATACTTTTGCCATCGCCTCACGCGAGGCTCTGCGCTTAGATGGTGAGCAACTGCAAATGGATACCAATGCTGGCAATGAAGCCCGCATCGGAATGATCTTGCGCGAGCCCATTGGTGTGGTGGCAGCGGTAACACCATTTAATTTCCCTTTGAATCTGGTGGCACACAAACTAGCCCCGGCCATTGCCGCGGGTAATACTGTCGTGCTTAAGCCCTCTTCCCAAACTCCCGTTTCCAGTTTTAAATTAGCCGAGCTGCTCAAGCAAGCCGGGCTTCCCGACGGTGCTTTGATTGTCACTCCTTGTCGTGGCGCTAAAGGCAACGCCTTGGTGCGTGATTCTAGAATCGCTCTTTTAACTTTCACTGGTTCGCAAGAAGTAGGTTGGAGATTGCGCGGTGAAGTGCATGCCGGCGTTAGGGTAATTCTTGAATTGGGTGGCAATGCCGGAATTGTAGTGCACTCTGACGCCGATCTTGAGGCTGCTGCGAAAGCTGCTTGTCGTGGCGGATATGCCCATGCTGGCCAAATTTGTATTTCAGTGCAACGGGTTTATGTTCAAAGCAAGGTCTACGATCAGTTCTTGGATAAATTCAAAAATCTGGTTGCAGCGCTCAAAGTTGGTGATCCACTAAGTGACGATACCGATGTTGGTCCACTGATTGACGCTGGTTCAGTCGACAAAACCATTGAATGGGTGGACGAAGCAGTTAAAGGCGGAGCCAAGCTTGTTCATGGTGGCAAGAAATGCGGCAATAATTTGGTCGAGCCAGTGATATTGACTGAGACCAATCGCGGTATGTCGGTGGTTTCTGAAGAAGTCTTTGGACCGATTGTCAGCATTATGAAGTATGACACTGTGGATGATGCCATTGCTTCTTGTAATGATTCTCGCTACGGCCTGCAAGCTGGCGTGTTCACTGCGAACGTTGATGTCGCTTTTAAGCTTGCTCGTGGCATCGATGCTGGTGGCGTCATGGTTAACGATGCTCCCACTTTCAGAGCTGACCATATGCCCTACGGCGGAAGGAAAGAGTCAGGCTTAGGCTTAGAGGGTATACGCTATGCCCTTACTGAAATGACTCAACCTAAGTTCATTTGCCTTAATTTAAATCCTAATGTGTAAACGACCATGGTCAAAATAGACGATCGTTTTCGCGAAGCAATTCAGGCAATTGATGGTGCCCTGGTTGTTTCGTGCCAAGCCAGCAGCGGCGAGCCCCTCAATCATCCCGATCATATTCTGGCTATGTCGCTCTCTGCTCTCAATGGTGGGGCTCGCGCCCTGCGCTTAGAGGGGGTTGAGAACGTCAGACATGTGCGAGCCGCTGCTGAGAAACTCTTTGAAGGTCATTTACCTATTGTTGGTTTGACTAAATCAGAGATTCCTGCCGCTGAGAAGTTGTCTTCTGTATATATCACCGCCAGTTTTGCTGAAGCTGAGGCTCTGGCCGAAGCGGGTGCAGATTTTATCGCTCTAGACGCTACTGGCCGCAAACGAGCTGACCAGCTCAGCTTAAAGGAAACCATCGAAAGGATTCATAACCAGTTGAATTTGCCCGTTTGGGCCGATTGTTCTACCTTTGGCGAGGGAATCGCCGCTGACGAGGCCGGAGCTGATATTATCTCAACCACGCTCTTTGGCTACACCGAAGAGACTGCTTTGCCTAAAGATCACGGCCCTGGTTTGGATTTGCTAAAAGAGTTTGTCGATCATATTGCCTCGCCGGTGATTCTCGAAGGCCGTATTTGGACACCAGAAGAGCTTACTCGAGCCTTCGATCTTGGTGCCTATGCTGTGGTTGTTGGTTCTGCCATTACCAGGCCGCAATTGATTACTGAGCGTTTTGTTAAGGCCATTCCTTCAAGAAGGGTTCGTATGCCTGGCTTCAAGCCTAGCCGCTAAACAATGACCTTATACCAGTACTACACCCTTTTTCCAATTATCATCCTCTCAGGCATTTCGCTGGGAGTGCGTTCAATGATGCCTCTGTCATGGGGGAAAGGCCTTGTTCTGCAGAGTTGTCTGGTACTTGTGGCAGTGCTCATTGGTGTTCTGCTGAAGAATATATGGATTGCTCAGATCGCCGGTTGGACGTTATTTCTCTTGTTCCATGTGCCAGCCTGGTACATTTTTGGTCAAGCCAAAAATTCAATGACGCGCATGAACACCGACGAGATGGCCAAGTGGGGCAAATTGCTACCCTTGGTGTTTTGGGGCTTGCCTGGCCAGTTTTGGAAAGATATGGTCGATGCCTATATTGCTTTTTCTAAGGAAAACCCAGCTTTAGGAGAAGAGCTTTTAGGACGCTGGCAAAATTCGCCAGCTCTGCCTGATAGTCTCAAAGATGTGCCCATTCAATATGGTCTCTATGGCAATTGCCTCTGCTGGCAGTGGCAGGCTGTGGTTGATGACTTTGAGAAATTGCGCTTTGCTGCTCGCAAGGCTTCGCCCATGCTCTATTTCTCCGCTGCCAGAGCTTATATCGAATTAGGTCTATATAAGAAGGCAGCAGAGTGTCTGCGACAATCGCGCTTCGATGAGTCTATTACTCCTCTTGATTCTCTTGCTACAGCACTGCTACCCTTCTTCTCTTTGTGCGGTGCTCGCAATCAAGTAGACCAGCTCTTGGCCGTCATTAGCGAAGCTAAGCTCACCCTCCCTGAGGCCCTATCACTTTACTGGATGGGGCGCTGTCTCACCAAAGAAGGTGAGATCGCCCAAGCCCAGGCGGCATTCGAGAAGGCGCTAACCAAGACAGACGTGCCGATTTTGCGTAAGCGCATTCAGTACGCTCTTGATCAGACTAATTTAGATAGCGAGATTGTGCATAAGGGCAGCGTAGCTTTCACTGTCGATGACTGCAAAGCAGAGATGAAGGATATTTGGTCTCATTTTCAACGTGGCGCCTTCATTCAAGAAATTTTGGCACCGCGCCGGCGCTCCCCTGTGGTTAATGGCCTGCTCTTCATCAACTTAGCAGTCTTTCTTTTGGCTGACCCGCATTTTAAGATGGCACCGGCTCTCGCTCTTTCGATATTTAGCAGTGGAATGCTTTCTGATGCGGTGATTAAGCACGGTGAATACTATCGTTTGCTCACTTATATGTTCTTGCACACCACCGTGATTCATCTTGGGGTCAATATGCTTGGGCTTCTGGCATTTGGTCGCATCACTGAGAATATTTTTGGCACCAATCGCTTTCTTGCGATCTATTTTTTCGGTGGCGTTCTCTCTGGCGTTGCTCACCTTCTGTTGCGTCCTGATGAGCCTGCTGTTGGTGCGTCAGGGGCAATTCTTGCCATCTTTGGCGCCGTCGGCGTGGGCATCTGGAAATTGAAGGCTGTACTGCCAGAATCATTGCGCAAGCGCTATTTATGGATGATGGTGGCTATTGCTATGTCGCAAATAGTAATGGACCAATTCATTCCACATATTGCCGTTTTCGCACATCTTGGTGGCTTAATTGCTGGTATCGCATTAGGTGCAGTGACATCAATACGCACACCTTCGAAAGAAGTTATTGATGGTACCCAGAAGTTTGTTGAAGGCTAAGCAATTTCGCCTTGTTGCAATGATGCCATAGTGCTAGATTATAGCGGTGGCAGCGGCTGCCAAGAGCTTCTTGTAAAGAGTCAAAGATTATGCACGATTGTCCCACCTGCAAAGTTCCACTACATGGCCATGAGCTTGTTTGTCCCTCTTGCGGGACAAAGCAGAGAGTAAAACTCGGCTCAAGCAAGCTTTTTGGTAGTGAGCAAGCTGCTCAGAAACCAACTATTAATTTGATGCCTTTTGTCGCGGCTGGGTTGATTGCGCTTGGTGTTGCTGGTTATCTCTTGAAAGATAGCTGGATTGGGCAACTTATTAATCGGCCACCGCAGGTGGAAGATCCAATTGCCAAAATGACTTTCCTCGAAGCCCGAAACATAATCGAAACTAAGATAACTGAAGGAGTTGCTGCTACTGGTGGAAAAACCACATTTAAGTGGCAACGAGCTGGTGCAGAAGTTGATAAAACTAGTGAAGGCCCAGTCGAAGTTGAAGCTCAAGTTGAGCTAAAAGACCCGAGTGAGCGCAAAGCTATTATTGATCCAGTCAAAGAGTATTTTGAAAAAGCTGGCATAACCACTCTCAACGTTAAAGACGAAAAGTTGCATGCCACTTGGACCTACTCGGTAACTCCTGCACCTGCTTCGGCTCAGGCTGAATAAATGGCAAGCAAGAAGAGATTGCCACTAGCAATTGCTCTTACTTTAGCTCTTGCCGGCATGGCAATTTATGTACTAGATCAGTTCGATGACGATTCTTCTCGCGGGGCCCAAGCGCAGACGGCAGATGCTAGCACTAGCAGTCAACCCAGCGTTCTCTATTCAATATTCGATCCAAAATTCAACTTGATTGCTGGTAATTATTTGATACCGAGTGGTTGGCAGGCTCAGAGCCAGGTTGTTTGGAACATAGAGCATTTTAGTCAACCACTGCAATTACATTCTGTTGCTTGTAGTGCCGATGGAAAATCGGCCTTAGAATTTTTCCCTGCTGAGCAATTTGTCTGGTTGGTGCCAAGATCTATGGCTCGTCCAGGTCAACCATTAGGTGATGGAGCGACACTGCTTCCGCCAGTCTCTGCTCAAGAGGCAATGCAATATTTTGAGATAGCAAAGCTGCGAGGATCTGCTGAGAATTTAAAAATAGAGCAGATTGTCCCTGTGCCAGAATTAGCTCAGCGTCTCGCGATTGCTACGCCTGCTGGCGCAATGCAAGAGTGCGTTTGCGCCAAAATTTCATATGTGCTCAATGGTCAGGCCATAGAAGAGGAAATCTATGGTGTAAAGACTGCTTTTAATGGTGTGCCCAGTCGCAGTTACACGGCTGGTTCTATGGTGCAATACAACTGGGGCTTCGGTACTCTTTTTAGCTTTCGGGCTCCCCAAGGTCAACTAGATGGTCAACGCAACAATTTCTGGGCCATGGTCAGTTCGTTTAAGCCGAACCCAGCATGGCAGGCGGTTCGAGCCCAGGTGCAGCAGCAAGCTCTGCAGCATAACAATTGGCGCTTGCAAGAAACTGCTAGTTCTATAGCTAATGCCAATAAGCTTGGACAGATGGTTGTAGCCGGTAATGCTCAATTTTTTGCCAATCAAGCTGCTCGTCGTGAACAAGAATATGCTTCTGATCAAATGCGCTTGCAGGCGCGTTCTGCTCCCTCTGGTGTTGGCTCTGGTATGAGCCAAACAGAGGCCTTTGGTGACCTGATGATGGGGCGGGAAACGGCTGCTGACGGCTCAAAGCACGATGGCTATCACAATTCAATTTGGACAGACGGTCAGGGTAATTACCGACCCACCAATGATCCCAATTACAATCCGAATATCAACTCTAGTGGCAGCTGGACTCAGATAGATAAGATGCCTCTAGGCCGCTAAGCTCAATATTCAAAGGCTTACATTAGACGATCTCCCTAGTACCAGTTGACAATTAGTACTATTTTGTCGATTCGTCAAATATTGAGGTTGTTGTGCCACATAGCAAAGCGCTTCGGTTTGCCTATTTAAATTTCCGTTCGGCAAGCGGGAATGCTATGGCAGAGTTTGCCCCAGCTCTAATTGTTTTGTTGATCTGCATTTTCTTTCCTCTCGTCGACATGTTGGCTGTGGGCTTGGCCTATTGTGACGCGCAAGTATTGAATACCAACCAAGTGCACGAAGCCTCGTTGCTAGATTGGCATGAGGCGGTAGACCCGAATGGAACGGTTTGTAAAGGCATACCAGACCAGTGGCTGAGCGGCATGGGAAAGTTCGTCAAAGTTGCTAGCCCGCCAACCACAAGCATTAGTTATCGCGACGGCGAGTCAACAACCGGTGTGACAGACAAGATCGTTAGTGTCACTACTACTTTAGTTTGTACGCCGTTTCTTTCTATTCCTCTTCCGGTGTTCAATGTTCCGGGGCTAAACGGTCCGATGGCCTTTTCTATAACCTCAGAGCGGCCCATGGAGAATCCGGACTATGCAGGTCCGGCAAATGCTGCCGGACCTGGCGGAGCACCCGGTGGTTCTGGCGGTGCTGTCGGTGGACCTGGACCAGGCGGCCCTGGACCTGGGGGCCCTGCTGGACCTGGTGGACCGAGTGGCCCTGCTGGACCTGGCGGACCAAGTGGCCCTGCTGGACCTGGCGGCCCGAGTGGCCCTGCTGG
>JAUPUU010000318.1 GCA_030917395.1 Cyanobacteriota bacterium erpe_2018_sw_21hr_WHONDRS-SW48-000092_B_bin.40 | reverse complement strand
GCCTGCCCTGTGCCATGGAGTCGCTATATTGACTCTTTGAAATATCAAACCATTCGCCGTGAGCACGTTACTCCCCGTGACTTAGAAGTAGCCTTCTCTGACATCATGGTCAACCGCCGCACAATCAACGCCGTTGGTCCAGCCATCAACTCTGGCCGCGGGATGTTCTTGTTCGGTGAAGCCGGCAATGGCAAAACTTCAATTGCAGAAAGAATCGTGCGCTCGTTCAAAGGCCACATCTTTATTCCGTATGCAGTAGAAATTGACGGCCAAATCATTCGCTTGTACGACAACCACAACCACGAACAAGTCTCAGCAGCCAACTACCCTAGAGACTATGACCACAGATGGGTGCGCATTCAGCGCCCTTGCGTAGTGGTTGGCGGTGAGTTGACGATTGACATGCTCGAGCTTCAGTTCGACTACGGTACCAAGCTCTACGAAGCCCCAATTCAACTTAAGAGTAATTGCGGCTTGCTTCTGATCGACGACTTTGGCCGTCAAAGAATTGACCACAAATCACTGTTGAACAGATGGATTGTACCGTTGGAAAAACGGGTCGACTATCTGACCTTGCACACAGGCAAAAAGCTAGAAGTGCCATTTGAGCAGTTGATTGTGTTCTCAACCAACCTCAACCCAGCCGATCTAGTAGACGAAGCCTTCTTGAGACGGATTCCTTACAAGATCAATATCACCAACCCTACCGAAGATGAGTTCAAGTGGATCTTCCTGCAGTACTGCCAACGCACTGGCGTACCTTATAACGAAGAAGCCGTTAACTACTTGATTGAATCTCAATACCGTAGCGGTAAGCGCATGATGCGTTGCTGCCACCCAAGAGACATCGTCGACCAGGTAATTAACCTCTGCGCCTTCTTGCAGACCGATCCTAGACTCTCCAGAGAGTATCTAGACCACGCTTGCGCTGTGTACTTCGCAGCCATGGGCAAATAAGCATCTAGCCTAGACTAGATTAAGGATCCGAATAATCTAATGACAATCCCGTGCTAGCATGGGATTGTCGTTTTTTGTAGTGAATTGCCTTGACCGAACAGACAGCACTCTTAGATCGCAATAAAGAATCAGCAGCAAGCAGCATCGCTATCATTGACACCACAGGGAGTGCATACGATAGTTATTTGAGGCCGCATACTAAATCGCAAAAGCATAACTGGCTAGAGCGTCAAAGCAAAACTCATCTACTAATGGGCTCTAGCTGCGGCGTTTGGCTAAGCTGTATAGTGCTGACAGATCATGCAGCGGATGTACTTGCCTGGGTGCTGCTGCTCTTGGCCCTAAAGCTTTGCTCAGTGACGCGCTGGCTCAGGGTTCGGCAAGAATTGCATTTCGGCACTGAGACACTGTTTAAGCCTGAGCTCGAATCTCGATCGTTAGTAAGCTCGAACAAAATAACGTTAGAACCAGAACTTGAAGAACTCGTAGCGCCGACAATTGCCTTTTTCTCGTTTGCACTGCCGGCGACACTACTAGCAATTTATCTATTTTTTCATATTGACTTAAATCAGCTAAAAAAGCCAAACTCTACAAGACAAATAGTTGAGATAGAGCTTGTAGCCCCCAGCGATGCAATCGACAGAAAAGAGATTTTACCTTCAAGCGAAAAAGAAATTGCAAACAAAGCACACAAAGGCGCACTATATACAGTGGCAAGCCCAGCGCTAACAGGAGCCCCTTTACCAAGATCGAATCCAAGGTCGAATCTGACATCGCGACCTGACTCTAGCAGCGCTAACAATGACAAAACAAACTTAGCGATCAAGCCGAAGAAACAACCTGATTTGCTAGAAGCGAACAAAGCAAAAGCAGAACCAAAAGCAGAGCCAGAAGCTAAATCTGATGCAATTAGGCAACAAACACCAGCCGCGGAAAATATCAGCTATCCGGCCGCGCCAGTGACATTCAAAGCTCCAGACAGCTGGAAAACTGTCATTGTCGCAAAAGGAAAAGATAACTCCATTGCTTTTGCAGCCTACTCGAAAGCAATGGCAACTAAATCTAACTCCCCGCGAAATTCGCAAGCCCTTCTTAGCGAAGTCGAGCCAGCCAACATGATCGAATCGATCGACAGCGATGGTAAGCCGACAACACTAACCGTACAGTCAGGCGGCCGTTCTAGCAATGGCTATGGAGCGCCGTCAAATTTACACGAATACTTGAAGCTACTCAACCAGAAAGTTAGAAACAACTGGATACCGCCCCGCGGAATAGACAGAATCGCCATTATTGAATTTCGCATAAGCAAGGCAGGCAAATTAGTTTCGACGAAAGCAATGCCTCATGGTGCCGCAGAAAATGCAGATAGAGAGGCTGAAGCGGCAGCCGTAGCCGCTCTAAACAAAACATTCCCCTTCTTACCTTTACCGGAAGAGCTCAAAACCACATATCTCGACGTGCGCTATACCTTCAACTATCGCTTCAATCAAATAAGCGAAGTTAGCTCAGCGCAATAAATTAAGCACCCTTCATAGGCTTCTGGCTTCTACTATTAGTAGCAAGATTCTGCCACACTCACTATCGCCACAACTAACCATTGTTGTTCCGGCCTACAAAGACGAGCACTCGGTAATTGAGAACCACCCGCAGTGGCTTACCAATATCGTCAACGGCGTCTTGCAATTAGACACCAACATGATTGTGAGTGGCACAGATATGCCCACGGGAATTGGCCTAGTGACAGTCTGCAAAAAGCCTCTATAAAAAAGCCGAAATTGCGATTAATGCTGAGATATACGGGTATAAAAAACTGGTTGCTTGCATCTTCTTCGGCAAGAATGGCAATTAGACCTAGGCAAAACAAGTAGGCAGGTATCATGGCAGGCGAAAAAGCGGAAAGAACCGACAACGTTACAACGGCACAAATAAACCGAGATGTACAAGACCGGCTTCATAACAATATCGATATGAGAAACCCTGTTTTCAATCATATGGAGTATGAAGGCAAGTCTAAGCAGATAGACGGCCCTAAGCTAACTGATTTGCATATTGTCGGTGACGCCAAAACTAACGAACACTATCGCCAAATTGCTAAAGACGGTGCAGCCTTTATCGCCATCAATGGCAACATTAACCTGGCAGTCAAACACGCCCTTGAAGAAGCTAACGACAACGATAAATTGCACGCCAAAGACCGAGGTGGCAAAAACGACCATGCCACCGTCGACAAATTATTGAGCTACATGAATAAAGAGCTCTTCCATACAGTGTTTTCAGTGACCAGAGACGGCAACAAATTTATTCTGCTTGATTCACGCGACAATCGCGGCACCAAGCCAGCCAACCCAGCAGATCTCAACGCTAGCGACCGCAGCATCAGACACGACGCTAGTGGCAAGGCTATTATTCACCCACGCGAACAATGGGATTTAGACAAGAAAAAGTATGTGCCTTAGGTCAAGCAGCAACTAATTCTAGTCTAGCGGCTAAAGTGTTTGCGCATTTTCAAGAAATGACGCTCTAGCAAATGCCAGCTAACAAAAGCAAACAAATAGGTCATGCCGAGGGCTAAGACAAACTTAGTCGGCCAGTGCTGTAACTGCCAGCTTGAAGCCAGGGCGCTATTACCCTGCCAGATTTTCTCGGCCATAGCAATGGCGAAGTAATGAACCAGATACATAGCGTAGGTGAGGCGACCAAAGGCAGACAGTGCCTTGTTGCTAAAAAACTTGGCAAATGCTGGCGAAACCAAAGTGGTGGTCAAAAGCAAGAGACAGGCCAAGGCCACAATACTGAAGGTGGCAATGTTGTAATAGCTGTTGTAGACGAGATCAGGCAAGAAGATAGCGCCAGGAACAACCACAGCCACAAGAGCAGCAATAAGTAGTGGGGCGAAACGCTTGAGCCGAGCTAACAGGTCAGGGAAATAATACACAGTAACCGCACAAGCGGCTCCGGCCATGAGCGGCTCCAGGTGAGAGAAAGTAGTCTGGTAGTAGAGATTAACGGGGAAAGCAATATGGTATTGGTAACGCGAAATGTACCAAAGAATTGCCCGTGCAGCCAGAGAAAAGACAGCCAGAGCGGCAATTGTGCGATAAAGCGCTTTGGCTGTTGGTAGTACTTTAAGCAAAAATGGCCAAGTTAGATAGAACTGTTCTTCCACAGCCAAAGACCAAAGAGGCAAGAAGAGAAAGACTACGGGCCAGGCTAGGGCGCTGGTAAATTTCAACAAGATATTAGTAGCAAAAGTCAAACTATAGTTGCCAGCAAAGAACGTTAGCGGCACTCCCTGTTTGGCCAAGAACTCGCAATACAAGGGCCAGTTCAAACTCTGCCATTGCATCAAAGGCACAACGACACAAGCAAACAGCAGCACCAGATAGTAAACAGGCCAAATGCGCAAAGCGCGCCTGGCAAAGAACTGCTTGAAGGAAATACTATTGAAACGCCCCTTCTCGGCAAGAAGCAAGTGGGTAATTAGAAAGCCACTAAGCGAAAAGAAAACGTCCACACCAACCCAGCCCCAGGCACAGATGGCATCAAGAGTAGGTAGGGCTGGAGCAATGGCCGAGCCAAGAGCAGCGCGTTCCGCATCGGCAACCCGCCCCAGGTGATGCAGAAAAACCAGAAGGAAGGCAAGGGAGCGCAGACCATCTAATTGCGGCCAGTAAGGGGCCACAGAGGCCTTAGAAGCGGTAGCAGTAATGCTACTTTTACTTACCTCAATCGGAGCAACGGCAATAGATAGGTCGGTCGGCATTAAGGGACAGTCACTAGCCTTGGGCAGAATCTCAAAAAACGCTCATAACCATATCACGCAAGGGTGCCCGAGCAGGTTTAAAAGATTCTGACAACCGGTCAAAGCCTTAAGCTGATTAGGTATGCAGACTTTACAGCCTCGACCTCAGCAATTAACGGAAAGGCAAAAGGCATCGGTACAGAGCAATAGGGAACGAACAAAGGTGAACGCACTTCCCCAGAGAGTTGACAGTACAGCGGTCCCTGGCGGGTGGGTTGGGAAACTAACTTGTATGGACCAGAAACGGAGTTTGGCGCTGGTAAAGTAACAACCTGCAGACAAGGCAAGGCAGAGCGAGACAAATTCGCCCCATCGATTTCAATTTTCAAAGCCTCTCGCTCCAAAATCAATCGCTCTCCCACCAGCGGAGCTGGAGCTAAGTGAATGCCCCTTGCTAGCAAATAGCGCACATAGCTTCGCCCTATGGCCGTCTGCGCCCCTTCAGACTGGCCCAAGTGCGACGGGCCCAACTGGGAACACTGAAGCGGCTGGCCTTGTTTATTGAATGGACAAACAAAATATTCCAAATTGCCGCGGTTAACGACCAGCTCGCGGTCTGTGCAGAGCAGCTGCAGAAGAGGGCTTTCTACATAAGACTCGGCTGCTAGAAGAGAAAAGGTAAAGAAAAGAACTAGACAGGCAAATCGCGGGCGAGCGCGGCCGCCAACTAGCACTAGAGCCATTAATAAGTAATAAAGGAAGACATGAGCAGCTTGAGGTTTAGCCACGGATAGTGAGACAAACGGTATGAGCGCCAGTGTTCGAGCCAGGTATATAAGCCAATCTAGAGGAAATTTAGCGAGCCAATCAATGGCAAAACACATGACTGCTGCAGCATCGATTAAGGGTTGGCAAAAGTAAAAAGGCTGCGGCAACTGGAAGGCCGCAACGGCAGCGAGCACTGACGAAATAAAGCCCATAATTGTCAACGGCACGACAACAGGCTCGGCCAGCAAATTGGCCGGCACGACCAGAACAGAAAGTTGCTGAAAGACATGGAGTTGAATGGGAAGAACAGCTAACTGGGCAGCAACCACAACAGCCACAAGTGAAAAGATTGCCCGCAGCCAGACTCTTTCAATATCCTTGAGCCAGGCCGACTCTATCAAAGGGTAAATATAGACGATACCAAATGTGGCGCCATAAGAAAGCTGCAAACCGACATCTGCAACACTTACAGGGTCTAGGGCCAAAGCAAACAGCAGTG
>JAUPUU010000317.1 GCA_030917395.1 Cyanobacteriota bacterium erpe_2018_sw_21hr_WHONDRS-SW48-000092_B_bin.40 | reverse complement strand
GGCTGGTTTTCAAAACCTGTACCAGACTTCTCTCAATATACAGAGGAGCAAAGGCTTTAAAAATTCGCTCTCCATCAGAGCCGAGAGCAACTCTAGCTACAGTCATCCTCAAACCTCTTAGTACCTCACTTCTACCATACTACAAGTACTCTCTGGGCCAAGGTCAAGCTGCGCCTAGCTAATCGTGATGGAGCCTAAATGTACCGCCATCGGCAATAGGCAACGGCAACTATTCACACTCCAGGCACCTTTGGCTCGACGCATTCTGGCAGACTGTTCCTTCCACCCTATCCAAGCTCCATCAATAATGCATAATAGTAAGTGTCATTGGCTCTGGATTGGATTCGGAGATGGACCTATATTGGCTTCAAATGTTGTACTTTCCCTCCATTAAATCACTTCTGGTTTTGGGAGCCTCAGCATTCGCCTTTATGCATGGCTATAAGTTGCTAGGCTTTAAGAGCAAGTGTCTAGTTGTTTTGCCCAATCAAGTTGTCTGGTCGAGGAATAAATCAGTTCAACTCGCGCAATTTAAAATCTATGCTTTGAGTTCTGTTGTTGTCGCTGTACTGTTCTGCACATTTAGCGCTCTAAATTTCTGGCCAATGCCGAATCCCGGCTCCACAAGCCCTGCTGTTGAAGGCGGTCGAATCATGCTTGCCTACCTGAACCTTAGTATTGGACTGGCCCTTCCTCTCTTCTTTTGTTTACAAGTAGCGCTTAAGCAAAAAATTCAGTCTGCCACATTTCGCTCATGCATGTTTACTGCTCAACCCTTCCTGCACCTGCTCATTTTCATTGCGGCATCTCAATTGACTATACCTTGGCTAGAAGTCCCAAAAGCAGTTCTCGGTCAATCCATTTTGAACCCTGAGGGTGTCGCTTTCTTCCTCAGTATGGCGGCCGGCAATTGTATTTTGCCGGGCGTGTGTTTTTGGACACTAAATCTCCTTAAATCGCCAAGCGCGCGTTATTCGTTTGCTGGAGTTAGCTACAAGGATTTGTTTCGCAATCAGTATTTTTTGGAAGCTGATGACTTTAGTATTGCAATGCTAGAAAGCAAGACAGATAGCGAGATCACATTTCTGATTGAGCTGGCTAATTACGCTGGCAACATAGAGCAAGCCGATGCCATTTCACAATACCTTCTTGCCAGGCACACAACCAAAATAGAGCCGCTACGGCAGACTCTATCTTGACCATTTTGACCTAATGATCGAGCCTTCCAGCAGCAGTTTCCCAAATTAAATGTTGAAAAAATTCAGGTCTTTAAACATCAACACCGTGAGCGGCTCTGGCCATGCTCTTGATCGAGGAAGCATAATGTTCCTTATCAGCCACTGGCAACATGGCGCGATGGTATTGTAGCTGGTGCGTCTTGCCGTCGCCTGCCGCCTACTCTAATAGGCCATGTCAACCCAGTATCATATAAAGAAATCAAACGATCTGTTACGATCGCAGAAGGAAATCTAGTAATCACCTGCACAACGTTAAAGGGCGACAGGAAAATTTTGACACTCACTCCATTGCGCGATCTTGTAAACGGCGTTTGCTCTCATCCTATAAAACTGTTTATTTGTGCCTTTACTGCATTTAGCGTGTTGCAAACTCTGGGGTCCGGAATTACTTATTTTGCGCCAGGTGTCAAGTTCGACCACCCCTGGGCTCTTCCAGTTGTGGGAGGCATTAGCTTGCTCTGGGCCATAAAAAAACTATGGAAACCTTCGACCATCGAGATAAATGTTCCTAACTGCAATACCGTTATTGAAATAACTTTTGGAGACCTATTTAAGCAAACAGGCATCCGGGTCATAGCTGTAAATGAGTTCTTTGATAGTGAAATCGGAAAGCCCGTATCAGATAAAAGTATTCACGGAAAGCTCATTCAAACTGTTTTCGCTGGTCATCCTGAGTCTTTCGACAAACTTGTTCTCGACGCACTTGAAGGAAAGTCTGCTGAGGAAATTCAAGCTAAGGTGGATGGTAAAAAGCTTCGATATCCCATAGGTACCACCGTTTTAATAGCGGCAGCCAAAGAAAAATACCTTTTGCTTGCCTTCAGTAAAACGGATCCAGAAACGTGCAAAGCATCATCGACAGTTACTCTTATGTGGGACGCACTGCATGATCTTTGGCAAAGAGTGCGAATAGAGTCTGGTGGACACGATGTCAACCTTCCACTTGTTGGTAGTGGGCGCTCTGGCCTTGGGCTGCCAACTGTAGATCTTCTCAACTTGATTATTCTTTCAGCCATTACTGAAACAAAGTCAAAGCCTATAACCGATCGAATACGCATTATTCTCCCCTTGGATCGCTTCGAGAAGCTAGATTTACGCGATGTTAAAGCACACTGGGAGGCTAAATAATGGCATATAGAAATGGTACCTATATTGCGTTTCATGCGAACGGAACAAACATACCCGGAAAATCAGACATTGACTACTACAACTTGATGCGGGCTTGGTCAAGCAATCCTGATGACGATTTCACGATGGTAAACAGTCACGAGAAAGCTTCATCGGTCAGAGACTCCAGTAAACAAGCCACCCTCGCCGCCTCTCTAATGGAACGCTTGCGAAATTCAAGAAATATGGTTCTCATAATCGGAGATACCACTAAAGCCGATGATGATTGGGTGCCATTCGAAATTAGCAAAGCTGTTGACCAGTTTAAAATTCCCATAATTGCTGTGTATACGCATAAAGCCACTCCAATACACAATCCAGCTCTACTCAAAGGATATTGGCCAATGGCTCTCGCTCTTAGGATCAACAATGACACAGCCCACGTCATCCATATCCCCTTCAAAAAGACAGTGTTATTAGCAGCTATACAGCAGTTTTCACATAATAACTTGCCATCAGGAAAGGGACTCGGCTGTTATAGCGATTCAGCATACAAATCATTTGGCTTATAGAAAAAGTACCACTTGCAGAGGACCTATAACTACCGTTTCCTCTGCATACACAGATCCCGTTCCTACTGCTAAAATCTCGCAATGATTGGGCGGAGAACACAAATGCCGGTACAACCTACCAGATTTGCAAGAGTCGCCCGCACGGTTTTTCTAGCATTCGCAATTTCTACACAGACTGTTTTTGCAAAATGCTGTCTCACTCGACTTTCGAAACGCTAACCGCAGCCTAGACAAAGCCTTCAAGCCATATCACAAGAAAATGCGTGTGCGCGTTGAGGCTGAATGGCTCCTTCTAGATCCTCATTGCGGGCAAACTATCGCAATCGAATTTCTAGTGCTATCCCACGGGAAGATCGTAATTCCGAGAATTGATGAGTACTCAGTTGAAGAAGGTGAAGAAGACGATCTTCGATTACTTCCAGCGAGAGCTCTTCATGACATCAACTATCTGCCAGATCTTCCAGCCGGCCAAGACGACCTTACAGTAGCAGGAGAATTCATAAGCCTCCCACCTCCGCCCCAAGCCAACAACCAAAACAATAGCAACGGTCAAACCAGTGATGGCCAAACCAGAAGGCGAATCAAGAAGACACTGCTGATACTGGCTGGACTTGCAGCGGCTGGCGGAGCGGTTGTTGGACTCATCGCACTTAACCGCTCACTGACCAATAGTAGCTCAGGAAACGTGAACCCTGACATAGAGTGGGTCCATTATCCCCACAGAAGAACGATTGACGGCGCTTGGGTACAGGGATACTGGCGCACGAGGGCCAACGGTACCCTAATCGAGAATTTCAGCACGCAGGGCAATGTGAATCCTTTTACCGGCAAACCCGGCTGGGTGCAGATGCCATAATGCTGAATGAGCTGACTCGATATCGCCCTGCACGATCAATGGGACATCTCAATAGTTAACTAGCAAGAAGCAGCCCCTGTACGCGAGTATGTAGTTCAATTGTGGGCGTTAAACTGTATTACCGACTTCGAGGTTAGGAAATGAAAATCTGGAAAACAGTTGCTCAAAACGTTCTCAGTGGCATAGTGGGTGGATTATTGGTGATGAGCAGCGCTGAAGCCCAGAAACCAGCAATAAAACCAGTCCTATTCGAAGTCAAAACTCACAAGCTTACAATCGTTGATGATAACAACAAGGAATGCGGGGAACTGTCGGCATTTGGCGGCAGCCCGAGCCTTCACCTTAAAACTAACGGCTCGTTTGTTCATCTAGGAACGTCGGATCGGACAGGTTCCAGCTTGATGCTTGGAGAAAAAAAAGATTGTTTTCTTTCGCTTGATGTTAGTGGCGCGGAATCTGGCTTAAAATTCTCAAACGGTAAATATGCTGGCATTATGACCGCCACGAATGCAAACGCCGCGCTGACTATGATCAAAACAGATTCAAGAGATATGATTGCCGCTCGCGTTGAGGACGGTAACACCAGCCTAGTAGCCAATGGAGGTCAATCGCGCATCTCGGTTGGCAACGCACGAGGCAAAACATTTGGACAGCTAGACTACGGCATTCGTCAAGGAATGGGATCTGTGTCCGTTTACAGTGGAGGCGGCCTTCCAAATTGGGTGCAGCCTCCTTTCTAAAGGGCGCACTCCAAGAACGAAAACTTTCATTTGGGCCAATTAAAATAAGAAAAGAGGAAAAGGGGGGGTTGCGTAGCTACAAATTGTAGCTATAATGAAAATATGGCGAAATTCGAATGGGATGAACAGAAACGGCAGAAAACACTCGACCAGCGCGGTTTGGATTTTGCTGATGCTCATATAGCTTTTGAAGACCCATATGCATTTTATGCACCAGATCCAAGATATGACAGAGACGAGCGCTGGTTATTGCTTGGACGACTAAATGGCTCCATTGTCGTACTTGCGTACAAAGAACTAAGCCCAGATGTTTATCGAATCATTTCGATGAGATTTGCAGAGAAGATAGAAATAGAGCGATATGAGAAAGAAAAAGCTAGCCATCTGCCATCAGAATCCGACCCGCTAGTTCGCCTCCTAGAACAGTTTTCCCGAGACAGAGAGCTAAAGGAGCAATTATCTTTACTAGAAGAAGAAACAAAAGAGCGGAGACAAAACGAAAGCTAGAGGCAAAATTATGACAACTGCAAAAAAATTCAATAAAGCACCGAATCTCGGTAAAAGCAAAGAGCCCGATGAAGACGACGATGAAATTCCTACTCTTGATGAGTCCTTTTGGTCTAAGGCCGAAATGGGAAGCCCATTGAGAAAAAGGTTAATTTCATTGCGCCTCGATAACGACGTTATTGATTGGTTCAAACAACAAGGCCCAAGCTATCAACCCCGCATGAATCAAGTTCTGCGTACTTTCATGGAGTTTTCTTTAAGAGAAGAAGTGAGGAATAATCTTCATAAATGAACAATGTCGATCCTTCCGATCTGGCTAGAAACAGAATGCTAGACGCACTGAAATATCCTGGCACAGTTAGCAAAATAATTGACGACCAGGCCGCAGCGCTAAAGTCAATCAAACATGCACAGAACCAGTGCGCCACGATCGCCAAGCAATTCGCGTCCACTGATGCGATTGGACAGTTCAAATCCGCCCGCGACGCTATAGATGAGCATGCTGCTGCCTTGAAAGCCCTGAAAGACGCTCTATCAATGAGTGATATCACAGCGCGACAAGTTGCCACAATTGAAGCAAATAGAAACCCGAGAGCGGTGTGCGACTTCATCGCCGAGAAAAATGCAGCCAGGGATGCCTTCAAGTCAGCTCAATCTTGGTCCAATATGATTACCGGGCAATCCGCTGCCTTTAAGTCAGTAAAACTTCCGAATCCAGTTGGCGACTTCATCGCCGAGCAAAACGCAGCCAAGGAAGCCGTCAAGTCGGCTCAATCTTGGTCCAATATGATCACTGGGCAATCCTCTGCCTTTCTGGCAATGAAACAGCTCAATCCCGTTGGCGACCTCATCGCCGAGCAAAATGCAGCAAAGGAAGCCGTCAAGTCAGCTCAATCTTGGTACAACATGATTACCGGGCCATCCGTTGCCTTT
>JAUPUU010000316.1 GCA_030917395.1 Cyanobacteriota bacterium erpe_2018_sw_21hr_WHONDRS-SW48-000092_B_bin.40 | reverse complement strand
TCAACAACTGGCTGCCCCGGGGGCTGACCCCAAGCACTATTGATGGGTGTTTGCGGGTGGCTGCCACAATCGAGACAATATAGTTTTTGATTGAGTGGTCAACAACTATCGTTTTAACAACATGCTTTGCTTCTAATACTTCGTCTTCGGTCAAAACGGCTTCAACAGTAAATGAACCTTCTTCAAGGGTCTTTTCTAAGATTTCAATTTCTTGTTTTGGTGTGGGGTAGCCAAGAGAGAGCGAGACCATGAATCGGTCGAGCTGGGCTTCGGGAAGGGGGAAAGTACCGTGATATTCAATCGGGTTTTCAGTGGCGATTACAAAGAATAGATCTGGCAATCTTCTTGTGGCGCCGTCGGTGGTGACCTGGTTTTCTTCCATAGCTTCCAGCAAGCTTGACTGGGTTCTCGGTGTGGCGCGGTTAATTTCGTCAGCGAGGAGGATGTTGGTGAAAATCGGACCCGGCATAAATTTGAAGACACCTTCTTTCGCTTCGAAGATGCTTACACCGCTGATATCTGATGGCAGAAGGTCAGGGGTGCACTGAATACGTTTGAACTTGGCATGTACTGAAAGAGCCAGGGCTTTGGCTAGCAGGGTCTTACCTACCCCGGGAACGTCTTCAATCAGAGCGTGACCGCCAGCCAAGAGGGTAATTACAGCGAGCTTGGTAGCATGCTCTTGACCAACCAGCACCCCGTTGACGTTGTCGAGTAGCCGTTTGATCTTTGGCGCTAGCGCCTGAACCATGAAGGCGGGGCTGCTTGATTCTCGAATCTGAGACTCGTCGTAGTCTGGTGTCGCCTGCCTCTCCAATGTGCTCTCCTCTAAGTGGTCTTTGAAAAATTTTGAACTTTGTCTTCTTTTTGAAGTAAGAGTTCTATTTTAGATTCTTATTCTAATGGTTTAACAATGAATGGACGTAATATTTGTCATTGCCAATATTTAGCCCTTCTCTTGACGTGTTAGACTTAAAACCGCATGAATAGAGGAACTCAGCTATGGCGCTCACTTTCCAACAAGTTATACACAAGCTCAATAGCTTCTGGGACAGCCACGGCTGCGTCGTAATGCAGGCTTACGACCTGGAGAAAGGGGCCTCAACCATGAGCCCGGGAACTTTCTTGCGGGTATTGGGGCCAGAACCTTGGAACATGGCTTGTGCTGATCCTTGCAGACGCCCTACCGACGGTCGTTACGGCGATAATCCAAACCGCTTGCAGCATTATTTTCAGTACCAGGTGATTCTTAAACCATCTCCTGACAATGTTCAAGAAATCTATCTTGAGAGCTTGAAGCAGTTAGGAATTAATCCACTAGAGCATGACATCCGCTTTGTTGAAGACAATTGGGAGTCGCCGACTCTCGGAGCTTGGGGTGTGGGCTGGGAAGTCTGGTTGGATGGCTTGGAAATCTCGCAGTTTACCTATTTCCAGCAGGCCGGTGGTCTTGAGGTGCGCCCCGTGGCGGCTGAAATCACTTATGGCTTAGAGCGCCTATCTATGTATCTACAGAACGTCGATAGCGTCTATCAACTTAAGTGGAATGACAAGGTCACCTATGGCGAAATCTATCACTTAAATGAAGTGCAGCAGTCGACCTACAACTTTGAGCAGAGCGATCCCGAGATGTTGCAGACTCTCTTCAACCTTGCGGAGAAAGAAGCGCTACGCTTGCTCAGTATTACTCCTAAATTGGTCTTGCCTGCCTACGAGCAGATTCTTAAGTGCTCCCACGCGTTTAACCTATTAGATGCCCGTGGTGTGCTCGGCCGGGATGAGCGGATGGCTAATATTCTGCGTATTCGTAAATTATCAGAACGGGTGGCCCGGGGCTATCTCGAGCAGCGCATTGAATTGGGCTTCCCGCTAATGGCGGAAGATGCCAGGCAAGCGGCTGTTGATGCTTATCGCGAGCGCTATCTGGCGGTCAAATAGCGTTCATCTGTTTACAACCTCGAGTCGGAATGCCTGTTTGTGGGCCTTTCGGCTGTCTTGTGTATATACCTGAACGCCGAGCGTCGCTTTACATGCGGGAAATTGAAGATTCTTAGTTGCGTCTAAGAGAGATTCGTAGTAGAACTGGGTATATGTTAGCTAAGTGTAAAAAACTAGCTCTCAGCCATTTTGAACCGTTACTACATCTCTTACTGCCGTTTTTGACTTATTTTCTTTCACGCATTCGGAAACATCTAAATTGAAGAGTAAATCCAAAGGATTAAAACCATTCTCGAATGGTGCACCGCTAGCTAAGAGCAATTCTGTGCTTTCGCTATCTGCTAGTTGTGGCCTTGCTCTTAGTCTAATTCTAGGTTCGGTCTCAGCGCCTGCGGCATTGGCTCAGCGTAACCTGGGCAAGCACAACTTAATAGCCATGGCTGTGCCTCACGTCAGCGGCCACCGGGCTGTATCGTCTTTGGGCCATGTTAGTCTTCGTCGCCATCGCCAAGGTCATTCCTTTGATAATGCGCCCGGTCGGCGCCTGAAAACTAAGGTGCATACGGGTGCCTACACCAAGCTCACCTGGATGAAGGCGAAGCCCGCCGCAAAAGCCGTTGTTAAGCCAGTATTGAAAGCGTCAGCAAAGCCAGTGGCTAATTCGGGTGCAGCTATTGCCTCGCATTCTGCTGCATCATCGGTTAGAACCATTGGGCCAGGTGTGCTCTACAAGGTTTATGGTGGACGCACTCGCATCAATTTGCTCGACGTCAATATGTCGGTTTCTCCGGTTCAAGTGCGACCCATGCCAGCCTCGTCGACTTTTCATGCATTGAAAGATGTCCATGATCATGTGCGTGATAGTGGTGCCTTAGCTGCTATCAACGCTAATTATTTCAAGG
>JAUPUU010000315.1 GCA_030917395.1 Cyanobacteriota bacterium erpe_2018_sw_21hr_WHONDRS-SW48-000092_B_bin.40 | reverse complement strand
TGTCTCATTTTTCGAGTGAAATTGAGACAAGGAAAGAACTTCTTAAAGCCAGATCTTCTTAGAATCAGGCTTGAGGAATATCCTGCCGTGGTGAATACCTGCCGTGGGAAAACCCTGCTGCTATCGATATTCTAAGACTTAGAGCGGCGACAGAAGAGCAAGCGTCCTTTTTCAGGGTCATCTAATTGACTGCGCAGCCAGCTGTGTCTTTGTTGGTGACAGCTAAAGAGAATAATTTGGTGTTCGCGGGCGATGACATTGATCAAGAAGCGCATCATCTTCAAGAAGCGGTCGTCATCGGCCTCAGAAAAAGGCTCATCCATAATGATCGGCAGAGAGTTCTGTTTGGAGAGAAAACAAGCAACGATCATGCGGGCCAGCCAGTGCAACTGCTCTTTTGTGCCGATAGAAAGTTGGTTCATGATCTCGGCAGAAGAAATGTCTTCTTGTTGGTTCTTGCGCCGAGCCACTAGTCTTAGCTCATGGTCGAAGCGTACTTCTTCATAGTCGAGGCCGAGCTTACCTAGCATCTCTTTGCCAATATTATTGAGGTTGGTGGCCCAGTCAATGTAATTTTCGCCGCTTAATCGCTTAAGGGTGTCGCGAGCAATTTCTAGGGCAACTTTGGCGCGCTTGGCACTATGAAGCTTGAATTCGGTGAGGTCAAGTTCTTCTAGGCAAGTGAGATACTGCTCGTCGCAATTGCCCGAAAGTGTTCTTACTCGCAGGAGAAGCTCTTCTCTTTCTTCCTTCAAGCCTTCTACTTTAGCCAGATCTTGAGGAGCTTCCTCTCCTTCTGTTTCATCCTCGCTAACCGGGGGCATTGATTCAATGCCGGGAAACTGACTGCGAAGAGCGTCAAGCTGCTGAATTACTCTAGTCTGGTAGTCTTCCAAGCCCTTCACTACCGTAGGCAGTTCAGCTATTGCTGTACCGCTTTCCTGCTCTAGACTGCTCAATTCGTCTGTCAGTTTGGTGTAGGCCGAGTGAGAATTGATGCGCTCACTGATATTTTCGAGGCCCCGGGCTAAGGCGTCTGCAGAACTAAGATCTAGTTCCAGTCCTACTTTGTGCAGAATGTTGCCCAGGGCTTGATCGGTATCGTCCAGTTCGTCTTTGAGTTGGCTCAGTTTTCTAGCAGAACTACTAGCGTCTTGGAATGTCTGTTCCAAGTTCTTAGCCTCTTCGGTGTAGGCTGACAGGCCTTGACTCAGTTGCTTAGCGGTATTGGCCGTCAGTTGAGCGTTAGGTTTGCCCACCTTTGTGACAAAGACAGTCAGGTCAGCTTTGAACTTAGTCAAAGTTGCTTGCTTTTGATCGAGCAATTGTTCAATTAGTTCTAGCTCTTTTAGCTTGCTCGCTTGCACGGCATATTGATCAAGTCTGGTTAATAGATCGGCTCTAGCAGCTAATCCAACTTTGCGGGCCAGGGTGTCTAGTTTGAGCTCAAGAGCACCAACAGTATTATGCTTCTCTTCTAGGTCGTTGATGATGCGTAACTTGTCTGCTTCTATCGACTGAAAATCGCTGGCATACAGTACTTCTGGTTTAAATACTGGCACTGCCACAAAGCCTGTTCCGGCCATACCGAGAATTCCTAGCACTAGAAGCACCGGAGCTATAAAGGCCGCAGCTTTGACTGTAATCATGAGAACAATGGCCAGCACTGCCATGATTACCGATGTAAGACCGAGGACAATGGCTAGATTGCGTTTTTTCTCGCCTTCTTGTTTGCGCTTAATTTCAAATTCTTTGTGCTTGGCCCGTGATTGATGAAGGGCTCTTTCGCCGTTGGTTATTTGATCTTGGAAGGCTAAAATCAGTGAATTGTACGAGCGTGCATTTTCAATGCCTTCCGCCTCTAGCGATTGCATTGATTGTCTAATTTCATCTATTTCAGCTTCGCTGGCATCGGCGCCGGCTAGCTTTTCTCTTTCGCTTTTTCTTCTTGCTTTTAAATCGTTTATTTCTTCTTCAATTACGCTCATGGTGCCGGCAATTGAAGCTACTTGTTGGATTTCATCTAGGCTGAAAGTATCAAGACCCTTAGAGCGCGAAACAAGGCTAGCTTTCTTTTCTTCGTACATTGCTTGCTGCGGCGAGAGCTCACGGGTGATGCGCTCTATCTCTTCGGCTTTGTGCAGGCGACGCTCCACTAGATCTTCTATCGGTCGCTTCAACTCAGATGGAAAAGGCTCTACTGTGGCAAGCTGCGAAAGTCTAGTGCTCACTTCTTTGTGTCGACCAAGAATTTCGCGCAGTTTATTGAGGCGACCTTGAGCATCGTTCAGCTGAAACTTGAGATTTTGATATTCGGTGGCTTTGAAGCGGCTACTATCGCCAGACAGCACTCGATTGATAATCATCAGACGGTCAAAGGAGGCCGCCACGTCTTGACGGTCTCTTTCAAAGGCACGAATTTTATTGAGAAGGTCTTGTCTAACCAGTTCTAGGTCGCGAATTAGATTATCTGCTTTTACTTTGCGACCGCCAATTGCCAATTGATTGAGGGTATCGCCAAGCACTCGTACCGCTTGAGCTGAGGTGCCGGAAGGGCTGGCGGAATCGGCAATACCTTGAACCAATGTGGCTAGGTCTTGGGCCCCACCAAAAGCGTGTTCGTCTAGTTCTCTTTGGCCAACAAAACAAGTACTAAGGAAGAGTTCACGAGACATGCCCGTAAGCTTAAGGCCAATTTCGTCTTCGCCGCTTTCACTCTTAAACTGATGGGTGACTTCGATATTGTTGCGATCACGATCAAATACCTGGAATGTTTTTGATTGGAAATCACGAACAATCGTCAGTCGTCTATCGAGGGCGGTAACGTCCATGCGAGCGGAATATATGCCGCCAGATTTTGGTCTGCGAGCCTCTCTTTGCGATAGATGATCAGCAGTTTCTTGGCCGACAGCTTGTTTTTCATCATTGAAGTCGAAAAGAATTGACCAGATGGCAGTCGCCATGGTGCTCTTACCGTACTCGTTTGGCTCAACCATGAGGTTGAGTTTCTCCTGAGCAAAGAGTACGCTCTCGCCCTGTATGGCACCGTAGCCTGTTAATTCAACGCGCTCAACCCACATTTTTTACTACTACCTTTTTTGTTCGCAAAGCATCGAGGCCGTAATACAGCGCATCTTCTACAGTTTTGCCAGAAACGTCGGCTCCAGGAATTCCCGTCAGGCTATCACCACCTAATTCTTGGTTTTTTGCCTTTTCTGCTCTTGTTTTCATTTCCAGCATTGCTTCAATGTATTTCCATTCAGTGGTGCGCTGGTCAAAGCGCTCGGCCAAGTAGTCGGCTCGAGTATTGTCGACTACCAGGAGGTGATAGAAATCGCCAGCCATTTGGTCTGCAATTTCTTTGGGGTTGGCTCCTGGCTTGTGGCGACCTTCTAAATTGATGGCGATGATATCGCAGTCTGCCCTGACCCCGCTTTCTTCTAGATTGACTAGAATCTCGTCTCTAATATCTTCATCTCCGAGGCCCGACACATCTACTGTAACCAGCATCATGCGCCGCACATCTAGTTCTTGCGGTACTAAATTAACGACGCTTTGGCCGTTACTATCAATCTCAATTTCTCCAAGAATGGCATAGCGCGGTCCTAGCTCGTCAAATGTTCCACCGGCAAGACAGCCAGCATAGGCACCAAGCAATTTTTCATCGTTCGTCGTGATTTGATAGGCTTCTTTGATATTGCCAACGGCGGCATAGGTCAAGTCTTGATTGGCTAATTCGTCTTCCGAAAAAGGATAGACCAAAGGTTTCTGTACTTGTTGTCGGCTGGCATCAGCAATAACTGAAGGATGGCTTTCGAGAGTGCCTGCGAACACGCCAATATTGATTTTAGCTGTGGGCAACTTGGGTAGCTTGCCTGATAAAATGCGCTCGGTGCGCCGGGAAGCTTTAGAAAACGCCCGGCCAATGAAGGCCACATCGCTGCGATTCGGGTGCGGCACGGCGGCAAAGTGTTCAGAGGTGAAAATGTGTACATTGGCTGGCCAATGGCGGTAGCCCCGGGCTGAGAGCATGTCGTTGGTGTAAAGACAGCTGCGAGTGTAAAAATCGCGGTGCCCAGGAGCAATATAAACAGGAATGTCCCCAAGGGAAGCTACCGCTTCAATTAAAGTATTGACCGTAAAGCCTGTGACCGTAACGTTGTCCCACAATCCACCTGGGATTATTACCGCATCTACTTTTTCGGTTTTAGCTAAAGTAAAAGCATTGATTGTGGCTTCAAGAATTTCACGGGCTCTTTCGCCTCTTTCTTCTCGGGGCAAAGCAAAGTTGCTGTGGGTCAAGTTAGTATTGCTCATACCAGGATGGGTGAGCTTTGAGTCTAAAAGCACATCGGAGAACTGCAAGAATCTGAATTTGCCGACTTTCTCTGTCATTTCCTACTCTTCACTTGAATTTTATCTGCTGGCTTTAGCGTTCAATCTTATTTAGTGTTCTATTTTGCTTAGTGCTCTATTTTCTCAATAATTGTGGCAATGCCTTGCCCCACACCTATGCACATTGTAGCTAAGCCGTACCTAGCGCCTTCACGTTTGTCTAGCTCATGCACCAGAGTGGTGAGAATGCGGGCTCCGCTGGCTCCGAGAGGATGACCAAGGGCAATTGAGCCGCCGTTTGTATTGAGCTTATCTGACTTACTATCTATTCCCAGGTCGCGGCAGCATGCCAGCACCTGCACTGCAAATGCTTCATTGAGCTCAATCAAATCAATATTGTCTATGGTCAAATTGGCACGCTCTAATGCTTTCCGGCTGGCTGGTACGGGACCGATGCCCATTATGGCCGGGTCTACACCGGCTACTGCCGCAGAGACAAAGCGGGCCATGGCATTCAGTCCTAAAGAGCGAGCTTTATCAGCCGTCATAATGAGCAATGCCGAAGCGCCATCGTTTATTCCTGATGAATTGCCAGCAGTGACTGTGCCGCCCTCGCGGAAGGCCGCTTTGAGTTTGCTCAAGTCAGCCATGACAGTCTCTGGGCGAGCGTGTTCATCGACCTTTACAATTTCAACTGCCCCTTTTTTCTTGGGCACATTGACGGGAACGATTTGGCTATCAAAACGCCCTGCTTCAAAGGCGTTTTTATACTTTATTTGGCTAGCTAGGGCAAATTGGTCTTGTTCTTCTCTGCCAATGCCATATTTTTCAGCGACATTCTCGGCTGTTTCACCCATGGCATACGGATGATGCAGGGCTGAAAGTTTTTTATTGACGAAGCGCCAACCGAGGGTGGTGTCTATCAATTTCATATCGCCGCGGGGAAAAGCCGCTTCGGGTTTGGCCATGACAAAGGGGGCCCGGCTCATTGACTCGACACCGCCAGCGATGAAGATGTCACCCATGTTGTTTTTAATGGCATTGACTGCGTCATTGACTGCCATTAGACCCGAGCCGCAGAGGCGGTTAACTGTGCCACCGGCCACTGAGATAGGAAGACCGGCCAAGAGTGCTGACATTCGAGCGACGTTACGATTGTCTTCGCCGGATTGATTAGCGCAGCCTAGCAGCACGTCTTCAATTTCGTCAGCAACTACCTGGGGATTGCGCATCAATAGCTCAATAATTACTTGAGCAGCAAGATCGTCAGGTCGTACATCTTTCAGGGCACCACCATATTTGCCAATTGGGGTGCGCACTGCATCGACTATTACAACTTCTCTCATTTGCTTCCTTTTCTTAGAATCAAGTTTATTTCGTCAACCAGATCTCATCATCTTGGGCTAAAAGGGCTAGGGCAGCTTCTGGTGTGGCATTGTTTGATGCTGCTGCTCTTCTTACTTCTGGATTTTTATCTTTTGCCAGTACGGCAAGAGTATCGGGCGGTGTGGCCGGATTGCTTGCCGCTCTTGCCCGTACTAGATCTTCGGGGTCTTGGGCCAAGGTCTTTAATAAATCAGCACCAGCATTGCGGTTGGCGGCGCAGGCGGCGCGCACATATTGGCTCTTATCGGCAGCGAGCATTTTCAGTGCTTCGGCGCCGAGCTTCGGTTGTGCCGCTACTTGCGAACGCAGGCTCTGGTCGCTGTCTTTAGCTAAGGCTGCCAGCACTGCTGGAGCCGTTTGCGCTCTTGTAGCCAGAACAAATTTTACTTCTTCTGCGGCAGTTAGTTTGGTCAGTGCCCCTTCGGGTAAGTCGCCTCTCTGTAAAAGAGCGCGACGAATGGCACTGCAATCGTAGTCAGCTAGGGCCATAAGGGTTTCGCCTGCCACATTAGGATTGGTAGCCAGTGCTGTTTGCACTGTTATGGCGTCATCTTGCAGCAGTGAGGTCAGTAATTTTGATGGCACTTTGCTGTTTACAGCAAGGGCTTCTCGCACAAGAGCGTCATTGTCTTTGGCTAAGGCAACGAATATTTCGTCACTAATTTTTGCCTTAGTATTGTGGGCTAAAGATGCCCTTACTCTGGCATCTTTATCTTGAGCCAGGGTCTTTATTAGAGAGCTAGATAGGGCACCATTTCCAGCCAGATTAATACGCACAAGAGCGCTTTGATCGTTGGCCAGTTTTTCATAGTCAGATTGAGCTAACTTTGATTCACCTAAAGCAGCTAAAATTTGCGCTACGGCTATGGTGTTGTCGCCAACCATGGCTTTGATCGTCTCGGGCTTGGTATTGCCGTTGAGAGCCACCGCGCAACGCACTGCTGTGCTGTTGTCTTTACTCATGGCCGTGAGAACATCGATGTCGGTATTAGGATTGGCAGCACAGAGTGCGCGCACTGACTCGTTTGTGTCTTTAGCCAGTTGCGCTAAAGTTGCCGCACTGCTGGCATAGTTTGATGCTACTGCTTGACGCACATCTTGATGGCTATCAGTGGCAAGTTTGGCTAGGGTTTCTTTGCTTGTGCTCTGATTTAGAGCCACGGCTTCGCGCACTATTGTATTGCTATCTTTGGCCAGTAAATCAAGCAAAGCGGCTGGGCAGGCTGAGTTGCCTGCCACCATTGAGCGCACGCCGAGATCACCGTCATTGGCCAGTGTAGTGAAGGTTGCCTGGGGAACAGGCAAGCGCGCTAAGAAAGTGCGCACGAGGCGGTCACCGATGCGACTGAGACGATTAGTTACTTGCGGCCCAGAGTGAGGGTTTCGCGCCAAAGATAAGAGTAGAAATTCGGTATAGACAGGGCCCTGTGAGAGTTTCTCTAAAATTGCTTGGGGGGTGTTGGGGTTGGCCGCTAGGGTCTCGCGCACTCGCGGAGTAGCTGCTGTAAGAAGTTTATCTAGGGTGGCGAGGTTGGGCAAACTGCTGGCTTTTAAGAGTGACTCTACAACGGTTTGGTCGCTGTCGACTGCCAATTTTTCTTTGATTTCTTCGCTGAGCTTAGGATTACTTGCCAGGGCTCGCCGCACAAAACTACTTGGGTCTGATGCTAGCTTGGCCAAAGATTGCGCCGGGGTAGTGCTGTTGCCAGCGGCCGCCACTTTGATTGCCTGGATGGGATAGCTGTCAACGGTGACCGAGCCAGCAATGCCACTATTATTAGCGGAGGCATTAGTTGTGCGGCTTGGCATTACTATATTGGCGTCGCTATTCTGAGCAATTGCTTGGCCGTCAGCGGCTATTGCCATATTGCTATCGCTATAACCGAGCAGTTGTAGACTCTGGGCCGTAAGGACAAATCCCAACCCGGCAATCCAAAGCTTCTGGTACTTTTGGTACTTTCGGCACTTATTCAGCATCCCTAATCCCTTATAAGAGTAGTCGCCATTAGCCAGCGTTATGAACCTCACGAATAATCGTTAAGAGCACGTTCCTGTCTAATTCTTGGGTAGCGTACTCGATGTACTTTACCTGCCAGTCTTCTAAGTCTTGCAGCACTACCGATAGTGAGGTACCGGCCGAGCGCGCCGCTGCCATGTCGACACCAACATCGGCCTGACGAGAGAGGATGAAGACTCTAGCTCGCCCTGAATAGCCCAAAGTATCGCGCAATGACAGGCGCAGGAAGGCTTCTGACCTTTCTATGCCAATAGTTTCGGTAATACGTTTGACCAGGGTTTGGAATTTTGTCAGTGGTCCGAACAGATCAACTGTCGGAACGGTAACAAGCTCGTACGAAAGTAAACGGTCAATCGCAGCAGCAGCATCTGATGTAGTTACGTCGCCCAAGTTGCGGATCACTAAGGCAATAGAATGCAGGCCATCGAGGGCGTTCCATAGCCGGCTCATCATGGCTCGTTCTGTGGCAGAGAGTACAAATTTCTCTTTGGGATCAGTGAGCTTCTCGTCTGCCAAATAATTTTTAGGGTCGGGAAGTTTTTCTAGAATTGAGTCAGCCGCTTTCGGTAGCTTCTTCCAGGTAACTTCGGTATTGTCGGCTGCTAGAGCGGCATCTAACAATAATTTGTCTAGAGCTTTTGATACTTTACAGACGTCTTTGGCCAGATCTGCTGGTGGCGTGCGTTGGACAAAGACGAAAATGCCTTGCTTCCAGGCAGAGGCAAATTCAGTTACAGCCTTATTTCCCATGATTTTGCCGAGTTTGGCGTGGGTGATTTTACCCATTTCAAATAGTGCTCTGAATTGCATGTCGCGATATTCAACTGAGAGCACGCCAGTTTCACGGTTGGTGGCGAGGTTCTGCAAAAGGTTTGATGGATCGGTTGAACCAAGGTGGCCCACCAGCGATTGCACTTTGTCGTCTTCGCCAGCAACAGAGCCAAGGTTGACCTTGTCGTTTTCGTCGGTTTGACCATAGAAGGCCTGGTCTTGCAGGGCAATCTCAAGTTGACGGCTGGTGAATATCTGTTTCTTCACTGCCAGGCTGCCCAG
>JAUPUU010000314.1 GCA_030917395.1 Cyanobacteriota bacterium erpe_2018_sw_21hr_WHONDRS-SW48-000092_B_bin.40 | reverse complement strand
TTACAGCTAGTGCCGTTACAAGTAATGCCGCTACCAGTAATGCCGCTACCAGTATCGGTGTCACTGGCGATCGCGCTACTGAAGAGAGCCCAGTAGAAAAGCCAGAAGTGCCTCTGGGCCCACCACCACTAATTACTCTAGAAACTGCTGACCCTCAGGGTTCTGGCGCTAAGCTCGAAATTTTCAGAGTGGAGCGGCCTGACGGTAAACAGCTCAATTTCAAATCATTCCGCCTGCATAATCCAGAGCGCTATGTTGTCGATATGCCTGAGTATCGTGAGTTAGCAAATTCGGTTTTGCCGGATGTTTCTACTTCACCGCTGGTTTCATCTATGCGAGTAGGCTTGCCTGGAGAATCAGAAGGAGCTGGGCGGTTGGTGTTGCAACTAACTGATGATACCGTCTCAATTGATGAGTCTTTCAATGCCGGCTCGAGCTATATGACTGTAACCCTGGCTAAGGGGTTGACTGGTAACGCTGGTATTGCCCGCAGCGGTAACCTAGCTTCTCCCCTTGCTGCAACAAATGGTCCGATATTGGTGCCGCGAGCCCCGACTGAGACAGTGGTGGTGTTAGATGCTGGGCACGGGGGAAATGATCCTGGTGCCGTTCGTGGGGATGTGCAGGAGAAAGAAGTAACTCTGCAAATCATCGCTAAGCTCAAGAAAGTTCTCGAAAGTAAGGGGGCCCGTATTGTGCTTACGCGCTCTGACGACACATTTGTTTCGCTGGAAGATCGGGTGAAAATTACTAATACAGTGTCACCGAATTTGTTTCTGTCTGTACATATTAATTCGCTTGAAAGTACTTCGAACATATATGGCATAGAAACGTATTTTCAAACAGACCAAAGTCGACCCCTGGCAGATCGAGTTCATTCCTCTCTGGTAAGCGGTCTTGGGGCTCCGGACCGCTCTGTAAGAAAAGCTCGCTTTTACGTCATTAACCACACCCCAATTCCTGCAATACTGGCAGAAGTCGGCTACATTACAAATAAGGCCGAAAGAGACAGGTTAATCTCCTCTGATTACCAGCAAAAGGTTGCTAGCGCGCTGGCTCGGGGTGTTATGCTCTACTTACAAGACATAAAATCGCAGAATAGCTTCGCTAATAATTCCTCCGGTTCAGTAAGCTCTTCTAGTGATGGTCAAAAGCCTTCCAAATTAGCAACGGGTAGTTGGAAGCCAACTAAATAGACGATACTTACTGACAGAGAAGTTGACAGCGAAATTGACTAAGAAAGTTACTGAAGATCATTTATACAAGCGCACAACCAAGCGAGTCGGGCTTTTTGATTCTGGAGTTGGTGGTCTTTCTGTCTTGCGCCACTTAGTTTCTGTCACTCAGGGCGAAGGCTTTGAGTTTGTCTATCTTGGTGATGCTGCTCGTTGTCCTTACGGCAATCGAGCTAAAGGTGAGATCGCTACTTTTGTTGATGAAATTGTTAGCTGGCTAACTTCATTCCAGCTCGATTCAATTGTTATGGCCTGCAATACGAGCGCCGCTGTGGCCAAAGATGCTGCTGTACAGGCGGCCTCGCGCCTGCCTGGCCTGAAAGTCTATGATTTGATCGAGCCTACTGCTGAATGGCTGGTGGCCAATCCGCCTAAGGCAATTGGCGTGATGTCTACTATTAATACTGCCAATAGCAAGGCTTTCTCTAAGGCTCTATTAAGCCGGGGCTACCAGGGCTCGGTGCAGGAGCTTGGCTGTCCTAAACTCGTGCCCCTAATTGAAAGTGGACGTTTGGGTGAAGCCGACTGTGAAGCTGCCCTTACTCTGGCTTTGACTGAGTATTTGCAAGTACTAGCTGGGGTTGATGCCTTGGTACTTGGTTGTACGCACTACCCTTTCGTTGCCGATCGCATTCAAGGTCTTGTTTCGCTTGAACTAAAAGAACTATTCCCTAATGGGCTAAAGCTGATTGATCCAGCTCATGCCCTGGCCTATCAGTTGTTGGGCCATGATGCCGCACCACTGGTAGTGTCGACTAGTGAGTCAAGCAATGACTATTCTACAGAGGCATTCCGCTTTTTCACCACTGGCAATGCCTCTGACTTTGCTCAGGCAGCCGCTCTCTGTTTAGGTGCAGAAATTGGCCTGGTTCAGCAGCTCGATCTCGCTGAACTAGAAGCGGCTCCGCAGCAAAACTTCCCCATCTCCAATGTATCTATTGATGTCGCTACGTCTGGCTCTTTTGCTTAATAAGTTTTTAGAGGCCAATAATGTCTGAGCAGCTTCACTTGGCGCCGCCACCGATCTGGCAAAGCCTTGCTGAGGTTGAGTCTGCGGCTAGAGCGTGCCTTCAGTGTGGGCTTTGTCAAACACGTAAAAATGTTGTCTTTTCTAGCGGAAATCCTCAGGCTAAGCTCATGATTATTGCCGAGGCACCTGGGCGAAACGAAGATGAGTTGGGCGTTCCGTTCGTCGGAAGGTCTGGGAAATTATTCGATAAAATTCTCGAAGCTGGTCGGATTGATCGAGAAAAGGAGATATACCTTTGCAATGTCGTAAAGTGTCGTCCACCCAACAATCGACTACCACTAAAAGAAGAAATTCAAGCCTGTGAAAAGTACCTCAATGCCCAGCTAGAGCTTGTTCGTCCCGCTTTGATCTTGCTAGCAGGAGCGACGGCGGTTGAAGCAGTTTTGCATGTTAAGGATCCTATAAGCCGTATTCGCGGTACATGGTTTGATTGGCAGTTCGGTGCTAAAGTTATGCCTGTCTTTCACCCTACTTATTTGTTGCGCAATGACTCAAAAGAAGTGGGCTCACCGAAGTGGCTGATGTGGAAAGACATTCAAGAAGTTCGTAGGCAACTAGATCTTTTGAATTGATTCTATCTATATAGGTTTTGTTTACTTGATTTTTAGTTTGCTTATTTTGATTGGTGCGTAAACTTAGATTCTCAGGAATCATGGGGGCTCAGATATGGCAGTAAAGGCCGATTCATTCTACGCTGATCTTCTTACCGCTCAAATTGCAGATGCCGTTACCAACGACTTTGGTAAAGCAATCTTGAAACTTCCCAATCAAGGTCGTGGTCATGTTCATGACGACGTTGATGTATATTTCTCCGCTATAGCGATGGAGCAGGTTAATGCTATCTCTGATAAGCATGGCATTACCGACGCTGCTGCTCTGCACGAGATTTTCCAACTGACCAGACATAACCTAATTCAAGGCTTCCGTATTGGACAGAACCTTCGAGGCAATTTTAAGCCTAACTAGACCTAGGCTAAGCCGACCAAATGCTCTTCCGGTCTTTCACTCGCCAGATGTAACCATCAAGTAAGTAATGGGTTGACTGCGGTAGTGCCAGAAAAGGCACAAGCAGTGCCAGTATTGCTGTGTCATGAATAGCCGGTAAGGCTGAAAACCAGGCGAATAGATTGAGATGCTCGCGCCAGATTAGACCGTCCCAGAGGCCTTCTTCTAAGTAGGCTAGCAGGGCGAGGAAGGCAAAATATAAAATTACATGACTGAGAAGAGCGTGCCGGATCTTCGACCAGTTTTTTGTACTGATTTGTCTTGGAGCTTTGGAGTTTTTGACGGCTAAGTTTTCACTTTCTCTGTAATCGTCATTTTCTCGGTAATTTTCACTACTTGGTTCGTGGTGATACAGCCATACAAGCGCCATATAAGGAATTCCATGGCTAACCACATTGGTTATGGTAAAAGCCATGTCTGAATTGAAGGTGATGATACCAGTCCACCAGCTTAGCGCAGTGCCTGCGATTAAGAGATTGCGGGGAAGATTGAAAAAGCCAGTTTTTTTCAGTAGAACAATCTCTTTGACAATGTAGCTTGCCATCACTAGGAAATAGACTACAAAGAATATATTGGCGAAGGATATATTGTTAAAGGATTGCGGCAGGCTCTCGATAAAGTCGCCAGCCACAAACCAACTAAAATTGCGCGGCATATTTGTGTGCCAATAAATAATTGGATAGAGAGTAGCCATATATACAGCACAGCTATCGAGCCATTTGAATTTCTTCATTGGCTGAGGGTCATTGCGCGAGTACAGAACAACAAATCCAAACTGTTGGCGAATGAAATGAAAGACGGCTAAATAGGCCAGTGCCCGCCAGAAATAAATACCATCAAGGGAGTAGAGCAGGCTGCCAGCAATCCAGGCAATAGCAGGCAGGGCCAGCAAAAGTGTGCGGTTCTTCGCAAAGGCTTGTGGTGATAAGTAGGTGCGGAAAAGCGAGGCGTAAACATGGGCAACATCAACCAAGAGGACAAAACAGACCCAGACCCAGAGTGGAATGTTTTGACTGGCAGCCATTTGTTGCCGAGCTAGAATGACAAAAGCTGTGGAGAGGAAAGCTGGCGAAAGTATCCATAGGCAGTCCCAGCCTGGCGAGGATAGCCATGCCTGCTTGTTATTGTTGTTGTTCTGAGCGAGGTTGAGGGTCTGCTGCATATTTATGTCTATGTTCTGGTTCTGGTTCATGTTTGTTTCGCCAGAATGATTTTGGCAGCTTCAACTCCGTGATACTGAGCTTCTTCAAAGTTGGAAATACCAGACATATCTGAATGGGCAAAGAATATATTGCCCTTTGGTTCTTTCATCTTTTGCCGCGATTCGCCCCATATTTCTCCCACGGATGGTCTGACCATGCCGTGCCCCCAGGGCCAGAGATCGATTGAAATAATTTCGTTGGCGATGCCAGGATGCATTTTCTCCAGGTCTTCCACAATCGTTTTTGACCATTGCTCAGGGCTGGCCTTGTAGAGCGCTTGCCTGGAGGCCTTTGGCTCCTGCTGCGATAAAGGGAAGTAATAAGTGATTACCGTTGGTTTGTGCCGGGTGGTAATTTCTTGATGATTGGCCACGACATAACCAAGTGATGGGCTGTAATAGCTGACATTATCCCAGGCTGGCAAGACGCCTTGACCATCGGGAAGATTCTTTAAACTGATGTTTGCTACTATCCAAGGAGCATATGTTGGAGCATAGGAAGGCGTCGAGGCCGGTGCGTGAGCAGCTGCAAGGGCGTTTTTATGACTATTTCCAGCTGCCAAATTCGCGCTAGCGCTAGTTTGTCCGCTACTTTTTGCTAGTAGTTTATTGGCAACGAAGCGGGGCGTAGCAAGAACGACAAAGTCAGATGTAATTGCCGCAAACTGATTGCTCTCATGATTGAGATAGGTAGTAACGAGCTTGCCGTCTGCTTTTTTTATATTTGTGACAAGGGCATTTAGTTGAATGTTATTGCCCAGGGGCACCTTCAATTGCTCCACAAGAAAGCCGTTGCCTTGTGGCCAGGTAAGCACGGCGTTTGGCTCCGAATTGGCAGCAGTGCCGCGGCGTCCAGCGAAATAGTGAATGCCAGCCCAGGCGGAAACAAATGCAGCTGTTGAGCCGTAGTCGTCCCGACAGCAATAGTCCACATACCAGAGCAGTGGTTTTGTCGCGAAGTTGTTGTTCTTCAACCACTGCGCCATTGTAATTTTATCGAGCTCGGTGAATTGCTTATCGCTGGAGCTTAAGGCAATTGGGATAGCAAAAGCTGGCTGCCCGTCGCTGCCTTGGGCCTGGCGGAAAGCAATCATTTTCTCAAAGAAGCGACTGATGTCATCCTCTTCTTGCTTTTGTAGCCCGCGCTTTGGTACCAGTCCGTCATGAAAGGCCCCGTCTTTGAATAAACGGTCTTGTGGTTGATGGCAGAGCATCAGTTCGTCGTATATGGCTTCACCGCCTGCGGCATAGCCCTGAATAATTTTTAGCTCTTCGAAAAGTTGCCTGACATAGAGTGATTCTTTGTTTGGAATCGGAACATAGTGCGCCCCCCAAGGGTAAGCACTAATCTGATTCTTACCAGAGCGCGAATTACCGCCTACAGCTGGCTCTAAATCAAGTATGACGAAGTCGCTCAGGCCTTCTTTTTTAAGCCACCAGGCTGCCGATAGACCTGCTATGCCGCCACCAATAATGGTGACTGTGGTTTTCTTAGTTTCTTTGACTGGGCCAGTTGGGAGATCGCCTCGCAGCATGTGGCCGACTTTTTGCGAAGGCCCCAAGAGGCGACAAGTAAACTTAGGAGCAAAATAGTTTGATTGGTGAAAAAGATCAAGAACATTTGAGGATAACTTCAACTGCGCTAACAGTTTTGCAGCGACGGCAGAAAGGCCCAGGGCGGCTAGAGTCTTGAGGAATGTTGATCGACTAATGGGCGTCGACATATTCACTCCACTCTGATTCAAATAAGTGAACTAGTGATTGGTTGTTGAGTTTGTTGACTGAAGTCACTGTCGGTAGCATATCTGGAGCAAAGCAGAGCATTTGTGTAACGGTCTCGCTATTGACGTAGCGTAAACCAGCGGGATAGCTAGCTTGTGTGGCCGCTTTAAATGGGCTTAGTGAGCCAATAACATAACCCCAATCGCCAAATGCTGGCACGTAGGCATGGTATGGAGTGGTGTTGAAGCCAACGGAGGCGAGGGTTTTATCGACGCACCAAAAAGAGTTCTTGGCGTAAAAAGGTGAGGTGCTTTGCACAACCACCATGCCTGCAGGTTTCATCACTTTCTTAAGGGCTCGGTAGAAAGTATCGCTGTATAGTTTGCCTAACGAGTAGTTACTAGGATCGGGAAAGTCAATTACCGCCATGTCGAATCTTTGCGACGTGCTTCTTAGCCAAACAAAGGCGTCGTCAATTATGACTTTCACTTTGCTGTTATTGAGCGAGTTTTGATTTAACCGTGTCAAAACCTCTTGGCTCTTAAATAGATCAGTCATAGCCTTATCTAAATCAACCAGTGTAATCGATCGTACTGATGGATACTTGAGAATTTCGCGCACTGCTAAGCCGTCGCCGCCACCGAGTACCAGTACGTCTTGCGGTTGGTTCAAGCTGGCCATGGCTGGATGAATTAAGGCTTCATGATAGCGGTACTCGTCGCGGGAGCTAAACTGTAAATTGCCGTTGAGAAACAAGCGCAAATCTTTGCTATTGCCTGTAAGAACAATTCTTTGGTAGGGCGTAGTGGTTGAGTAAATTACAGGATCTTGATAGGTGGCTGCTTCGGCAATGCCCATCAACTTGTCTGAAAAAGCAAAGCCAGATACCAGCACCACAATCAGAATGAAGGCTGTTGATCTTAGTGAATTGCGCCAGGGAAGCTCGTCTTTGAATAGGTGAATGGTCCAGAGCGCCACACCTAAATTGAATAGACCAAAGAGAAAAGAGGTGCGCATCAAGCCGAGGTAGGGTACTAGTAGGAGTGGAAAGAGCAGGGAGGCTAGCAAGGCGCCGACATAGTCAAAGGTAAATATCTGCGATACCAGATCTTTAAAGTCGAGCCTCTGCTGGAGAATGCGCATTAATAGGGGTATTTCAAGGCCGACTAAAATACCGATAATTGCCACTAGGCTGTAAAGCAAAATGCGAAAATTATCGATGTGATTGAACATAAGAAAGAGCAAAGTGGCCGAGGCGCCGCCTATTAGGCCAATTAGCAGCTCTACTTGTACAAAGGTCAGAGCAATATTTTTCTCAATGTATTTAGAGAGAAAGGACCCTACACCCATCGAGAATAGATAGACGCCAATTACTGTTGAGAATTGGGTGATTGAGTCGCCTAGCAGGTAGCTCGCTATAGTTCCGGCAATCAGTTCATAGACTAAACCGCAGGTCGAGATGACAAAGACGGTTATTAGCAGAGCGTATGTCAAGTTGACTACCCGTGAATCGCTGCGGCAATGATATTGCCAACTGCGATCATCATAGCCGCGAGAGTGATTGCGAGAGGTAGATTTTTTTCGACGACAATGTCTTTCCACATATCGCCGGGGGTGAGCATGTCAAATACTTTGGTTGATAAACACAGAATGATTATGCCAAGGCCTGAGTAAACCACTGCTGCCAGTACATATTTGGCTGTTAAAACTTGTTCCACTTACTACTCCTCTTTTATTTGTGCCGAATTTACTTGTGATAATGACCGCCGGGGCCAGTTGGTCTGGCGCCGTTAATAGCCCAAGGATCGATAACTTTCCAGCTTTTCATGCCGGCATAGACAAATAGTGCGCAGAGAAGAACGCCTGTTACTAAATAGAAGCGCACCATACTTTTCTTTAAAGCCTCGCAATTGATCTCTTAATTTGTTGAAAATGAATCATTAGTAGCTCTCGTTATAAGGGCTAGGCTCGGGGTAGGGGCTAAAGTCACTATTGGACCAGCGTGCAGCCTCTACACTCCTCATTGCCGCAAAGGCATAAATAGGCATTACACAGAGCCCAAGTAGGGTCCACCAATAATTGTCGTAGATTGGATAACCACGGCCAACCGTAATTGAAAATTGTTGATCTCGTGTTTGGATAAAGTCACCACTCTCGGTATCAATATTGAGATAGTACTTGCCGGGCGGAACAGAGGAGACTGCAAGTCGAGCTGTATTACTTCCTTCTGACCAGTAACCGTCGCTGTCTGTGCCAGAATAGAATTCTACTGATTTTTCAAAGGGGAATGTCGTTCCATCAGTATCGTTCACTAACTCCCCTGCCACATAGAACCAGCTGTTGCTCACCGGCGCACTGAGATTTATTACGGCGTTGGTTTGCTCATCACCCATGGAGAATACCGGAGTTGTAATGTCTGCTTTTTTGCGATTGGGCGTAAATATTCCATCGTATTGAAGCACGGTTTGCTGGGGAGATTTAGCCGTGAAATAGAACTGAGCGCAGGTAATGAAAACGACGAATATGGCACAGAGTGTACCAATCTGACTGCAGGCCTGCGCCTCTATTGGTGGCTTTGTGGCGGACACGCCGCTTTGATAGGGGAATTTATCTGCGACGGCAAAAGCTTTTCGGATCTCTTCGGCATCTATATATTCAGCCAAGCTCCAGACGATTTCATTGCCGTCTTTTTCCCCGGAAAGCATTTCCGGTGGAGCAATATAATCAGCTGTTAGATTAGAAGTGCCAACGGTAACGCGCCAATAAAACTCGCCCAAAACATACTTAACTGCAGCGGTGCCGTAGTTGTAAATTTGATAGCTCTTACCGTCTAGTTTGGCTTCTTGACCGTTGGCCGGATATTGCATAAAGCTTTTTACGTCTGGCTTACGCTTGATGGTGCGGACAAAGTTCCAGTGGCCTTTATCTTCTACTAACCAGCGGTAGCCATAGTAAGGATTGAACAATAAATATTCAGACCAGAAGTAGTGGCTAGCTGTGTCTTCGCGCACCAGAAAGCCAATCATTTCCCAGGTCTTGCCTTTGAGCTTGCCCCTTGCCCCTAGCGGAATACAGGGTTTGAAGAGGGAGGTCTTGCCCACATAGGTGGAGAGAATGCGATAAGCTTCACTGGTGACGTCAATTGTTGAATTGCAACTATTACAGACCACTGACATAGTGGCACCGGGGTATTTTACCGTTATCGACGCCCCGCAGGCTGTGCAGGCAAACATCTTGGCCGTTGGTTTTGGCGGCACGGGCTCTTTTATAGGGCGATTTTCACTGCCCGTTTCATCTTTACTAGCATCATCTCTACCAGCCATCGATGCGCCTCAAATTTTTGAATTGCAGATCGTCGAAGTCGACGTATGCGCCAAGAAAAACTCGATTTTCTTTTTCGGCAATTTCTATGGTTGCCATTTCGTCTTCAAAGCCTGATAAGTCAATGCTTTCAGACTTGCGTCCTTGCAGTGCGTTAAAGGGCAGTTCTCCTTCGCTATACAGGCAACTGACTTTACGAACGTCGTCTACTTCGTAAATGCCATACTTGCCAAAATCTACTGCTTTGCCCGGATGAAGTTTACCGATGGGTGGCACCATATCGAAGCAGGGGAAGCACACGGCGTAAAAGCCTTGTGCTTCCGCCAGCCAGCCGACTTTTTCATCGGCAAAGTAGGTAAACCATTCATTCCAAAAGCCGTCTTCATAGCCCACTTTCATGCGACCAACTACTTCGAATTTTTGGCCTTTAAACATGCCAGTGGTGCCAATTTGAATTGGCGTTAGATCATCTTGAAGCTCGGCCACTTGGCCAATCTTCTCTAGATCCATACCCTGGCGCACAAGGCTTGCCTTGCAGAAAGAACAGACTGCAAAAACCGATACTTTTGACTGTAAGTTTACGTTTGCCCCACAGGAAGGACAACTCAGTGTAAGCATTTAGGAAATACTCTTGAGTAGCTCTGCCTTCTTAGCGTCAAATTCTTCTTGGGTCAAAACGCCTTTTGTCACTAGACCATGCAGCTTTTCAAGCTTGGCGTAGACGTCTTCTTCAGTAGAGCCTGAACCCATGGCTGGTCCTGTACCAAGAGCTTGGGCCATGGTTTGACCAATCACTGCTCCCATTCCCAGGCCCACTCCGGCGCCAGCTAAACCACCAGGGTTATTAGCTGCAGCTGCAATGCTATCAGCCGCTTGGAAATTGGCATACTTTTTCAAGTCGCCTACAAGATTCATTTGTGATTGCTTATCGAGATATGCTTGTAGCTCTTCTGGCAGGGTGACGCTCTGTACCAAGAAGGTATTGAGTTTGAGCCCATATTGCAAGAATGGCAAATCAAGTTCTGACTTAAGCTGTTCAGAAAACTTGTGTTGATTGGCTGCCATGTCGAGGAAAGCCGTATCAGCTTGGCCCAATTTGGTGGCAATGTGAGTCAAAATCATTGAACGCAGTTGGCCATCTAATTCGCTGGTTGTATAAACCTGGCGTGTGCCACTGATTTTTTGGTGGAATGTATTTGGCTCTTC
>JAUPUU010000313.1 GCA_030917395.1 Cyanobacteriota bacterium erpe_2018_sw_21hr_WHONDRS-SW48-000092_B_bin.40 | reverse complement strand
TTCAAAAGCACTTGAGCAATCGCTAGCAGACACCCACAAGCTCGTAAAGCAGTTAAGCGCAGATTCAAATTTAGCCAAGCCTGACTCACAGGCGGGCCAGTTCATAAAACAGCTAAGCGATGCCACCAGCAACGATAGCAAAAGTGCAGCACTGATTGAAATATTGAAATCGCCGCAGGGCAAAGCCGCGCTGCATGAGTTGACAACTAACACAGAGCTAGCGCCATCTCTGAGAGAAACAGCAAAAGCTCTAGTATCGAACCTTGAAACAGTAAGCGAATCAACCAAGGCTTTGAAGTTTATTACTGCACTAGATATGGTGGCTCGCGACGCTGCTAAAATCAAACTCTTAGACCAAGAAGCAAATCAAGGCAGTGGTGTAGATCTAATCGCTAGAGCGCAACTGGAAGCGTCCAAGAATCAATGGCTAGACAGTGCCTTTGCCAATGTTCCGGAAGGAGAAGCCAGTCGGCTCGCATCTTACATGATGAAGCGCGGCTATATCGACCAAAGCGAAAGTCAGGCACTTATAAAACAATCCAGAACTATTGATGGGCAAGAAGAAAACCTTTCTGCTTTGCAGATCAAACGCAGTGCGAAAACTGAAACAGATAGCCACTATAGTCAAAGAACTGAACAGGAGAAACTCGAACACGCAGCCTCGGTAGTTTCAAAGTCACAACTAGACAAACAAAGCCAAGAAATCCTTCTAGACAGAGTTAAAGATGGTTCAGTAGATCTAGCAACAGCAATCAAACTTGCCGAAAACGTTCAACCGTCAGAATTTATTGCCATTTTCGAACAGCTGCTGAAAAATACTGCAGCTAAAGACAAAATGGCAATTAAAGAACTGACAGACCTGAGCCCTAAGGCTCTAAAACAGCTCGGCGAACTGCCTCAGAAATCGCTAACGACTGTTGTTGAAATTTTGAATAGTGGCTTTCGTACAGGCAAAGAACTAGATGGTCTGCTTCAAACCCAAAAGCAAACCTGCGAATATTGGCTCGATCTAGCAAGTGAGCAGCTAAAAGAGAGACCGGGACAATATAGTAAAGAACAGCTACAGAAAATCATCAGCTTGCCCAATCAATTAAGACGACTGTTTGAGCCTGAAGGTCTTTTCAGCAAAGCCTTGAAAGATAAGGTAATTAGTCACGGGAATTTGAATGACATATTCACAGTGACAGAAGATAACCCACATGCCCTAAGTGCTTATGCAAAGCTAGACGCTAAAACGACTGAAACACTTATCTATGAAGTTAAATCAGAAAACGCTAGAAAGGCTATGGAGTCGCTGCTCAGACATCCCGATGCAGACCAATCATTGGTCAAAATTCTCTTGGACAACTACGGCGGAATGGAAATAACCGCAGCCCAGATTGAAATGTTCAATTCCGCACTTCAGAAAGGAATAGTATCAACTAATCAAATTAAGACGATAGAAACCCTTGCGGCAGCAGAGAAAGCGGTCTTTATAGAACTAATTCAACGACAGACCAATGATCTTAGTGCGCCCACTGGTGGTGAGAAAGCAGTACCAGTCGTCAATGTCCAGAACATTGCTCTGCTGCTTCCAATGAGGGATAAACTAGATCTTTTAAAACAAATTTCAGCCGCTCTTGAAGAGTCAAAGAGCCATGGTCACCAAACAAACATAACAGCCGACAGACTTACGTCCATCTTGCAAAAACCAGCGGATTTCCGAACAGCAGTCTTAGAAGTCTCAAAAAATTCCAGAGTAGACGACAAGACCTTCAATGCCTTACTCCACATGGACCTTGACGCGAGCGAACTAAGAAACATTCACGCAGCAATAGACAAAGACCTGATCACACCCGTTCAAATACAGAAGATTGCGTCGCTTGATACTTCCAGCCAGAACCTTTGGAATCACAAGATAATTGCTGAAGCTATCGAGAATCCAAGTAAATTTAATAAGCGAACTATCGACAAACTATTTGAGCAGACAGGAGAACTTTCGAGTACCTTCAAAATCTCGCGTTTAGTTAAGCCTGAGCAATTCGACCAAATGCTTTTTGGTCCTCCAGAAACTCTGGCCCTGGCAAGACAGTTAATATCCCTGGACGAACGTGGACACCACGGCACTAATGAATTGCTACGGCGGCTTGCCAATGAAGAAAGTACAATCAGCCAGGATCAGCTACGACATAGCATTGCCGTTGCAAACGAGATGCACGCTAGTAGCCTTGACTTCAAGACTCTCGAACGCAAAGCCGATTTTCTACAGTATTCAAACAAGAACCAAGATGATGGCAATAAATTACCAATTATTGAGGCATTTGAACTTTCACTCTATCTTGATCAAAACCCACTGACAAACAATCCCATTGCTCAAGCAAAGCGGCTTAGAGATGAAGTCTTGGAAGTGCGAGCAGCGTTAGACGATCAGACCGTATCGATTGCAAAAGCATACGATATTCGCAAGACAAAAGACTCATATGAACTGCCAAACTTTGCTTCTGCTAACAATTTGATAAAAGAAGCTGCTCATATAGAAGCGTTCATCAAAGATTTTCAGTCTGACAATCTAATCCACTTTGACTCCCTCGACTTAGCAATGAAGGCAAGAGAGCTCGCCGCCAATGGACGACCGATAGACCTAATTTCTTGGGACAGAAATGATAATGATGCAAAAAATAAACTCACTAATTCCGAACTGAGAGAATGGAACGAAACTGAGTTCGATAAACTCGAAGTAGGCCTAGACAGAATGTCCGCCATAAAGTCTTCAGCACCAGAACTCAGCTTCAGAGAGAGAAACGCCGTCCGTGAGCTAAGCGCTAGAATCAGCGAACAAGATCTGACAGAGCTAGCACTTCGATTCGCCACTGAAAGTGATGAGTCAGGTTCGAATCGTGCCGACATTATCAAGCAACTCTTAATGAGTAAGCCAGGAAACGAAAGGCCAGCTTCGCTAGCCGAACAAGAATTAAACGGCTTAACCTCTTACTTGTTTGGCAAAATGCTTACCGCTGATCACTACAACGAAGCCACCAGAACACTTCTTAGAAATCCACATGCCGCTGTGGCCGATCCGGAAGTCCTCGGCGCAATGATGAATAGCCTGCAGAAACTTAAAGGCGATAACCCAGACCTTTTAGAAGAATCAGTAAAACCACTTCACAAAATGGCTATTGAGTTGACCGATGCTGAAGGGCCAATTTCAAGAATGGATACTCATGAGAGAACAAAATTTGCTGAGCAATGGTTGGCAATGGTTGAATGCGCCAAGAGTAAAACGGGAGCTCAAGAGAACGCGGAGCCAATTCGTGATCTGCGCTTCGAAATTGCCCGCAGCCTCGATAACAAACAGATCGCCGGGCTATCAGAAACATCAATTGCCGCTCTTGTAGACGCGATAACCGATTCAAGATTAAAGTACATCCCCAAAAATGAAAAACAACTGCTTTTGACAAATATCTTTCCTGGAATTGAGGAGAATAAATTCGTTGACCACAGAAAGCAGCGCGAACATCTAGCCCATCTCTTGTCGTTGTCTGAGTTTTCTCCTTTTCTTTTGGACAGACACAATCAAGCCGGGGCGGACAAAATCTATCAAACTGCTCGAAGAGAAATTGAAGTTCGAGAAAGAAAGCTTGGAATTAGAAAAGGCACCATCGAAAATATGGAAACTTTTGCCAAGAATCTGCTACCTGACGCTTTAAATGTAGAAGTCGCAGAAAAAATTCTAACGCCTTTTGATGGAGACGACAGAACGAAAGCTGTTGAGTACCTGAAGAGTCGAGGCAAATACACTAGCACGGCAGCTTTGAGTCAGCATTTTCAAGATGTTGCACACGAGCTCCTAAAAGAAGGCTTAGTTAAAAGTTCTTCCTACTCATATTCGAGCAGGATTCGCCAAATAGAGGTACTAGCTCTAACTACCGAAGGTGCGGCGCTCGCCTACGAATTTAGAAAAATGACTGGTATTGCTGTCAAAGTATACGGCCCCAATGATAAACTGCCGGTGGACCAAAAGCTCGTAGCGTTCGACCCACCCGAAAAGCTAGCACCAGGAAAGAAACTATCGCCAGCAGGACTAGACATACTTATAGAAAATAATTTTGTTATCGATCTGCCCTCTATAACCGACTTTGGCCGAGGAGTAAATCTATACGATCTGGCAGCAGCAAAGGCCGATAAGCCACTTGCAGCACAAACAAAAATAGCCCGGGCCATCGAATTTGAACAAGTGCCCGCAGACAAACCAAGTATCACAGATCCAGTAAAACAAATAGAATCACTCGTAAACTATCTAAATGAGACTGTGGCTGTCGAAAGAAGCAAAGCCACAGATAGAGCTTTGCTAGAGTTAGTTAAGCGAACAACGGAAGAAAGCATTCTCGACTCAGAAATATGCGCTAACAATAGCTTACTTGTTTCAAATGAAAGAATGATCCAGCAGGCTACTTTGATCCACGAACGAATAGTAGAAAAAATCAAGCTAGCCGGCAAAGAGCATCTTCCCGATGATTTTGTCTTTGTCTCGCTCGATCGAGACGCTACTAAATCTGATGGCACAAGCTCAGACAGCTCGATGAAAGCATTACATATTTACCGGATAGCCAATAATCTTACTGATTCTATGTACGACAAGCATTTCCTCAACCTTGCCGAGTACAGAGAACGCGCAAAGCTAGCCGCACTCAATGGTGAAACCCTTAAAGTGTTTGCGCCAAATGACTTGGCTTCGACTGGTGATGAAGCGGTCAAAGTTCATAATTTATTGCATAAAATTGCAGTAAGCAGCCGCGCCAAAGAGGTAGAAATCACACTTGCACCTTTCATTGCCTACCAGTCTGGTATAGACAAGATAATAACAACTATAAAAAATGAAGGTCTAAGTACTGAAGTCATAAATGGCGAAAGCGCGCTTTCGAACATGCTATCAAAACTAGTCGCGCGACGCCTCTCCGCCACACGAGACGAATTTACCCTAAGCGAATCCTCAAAACAGAAACTACAAAAGCAATATTCCACTTCGGCATTTGGTCAAGAAGCAACAGCCGTAGTCTCTGAAATTAGCTATCCCAATACTTTATCGCACAGACTTGCAAGCCTAATAAGAACGATGGGGATATCAGCAGCAAGTGAGGTCCGAATCGGTACAGAGCGAGACTCGCGCGGGTTCGACACTATCTATTCAGACAAAGTCTCAGATGGAATCTTCAGGGGTGGTCGATTAACTACAAACGAACAAGTGGAAAAAATGGCCAATGCCGGTGTAACTAAAGTGATTGATCTGATCTTAGATGGGACTAGCGCAAACAATTCGAAGATACAAGCGGAAGGCACCTGGTGCAGGGACTGCGGAATTGATTACGAAGCAATTTCTCTCAGTACTAAGTCTGTTACGGCAAATGAGCTTAATGCCATTGCCAGCAAAATTAAGGAAGAAAAGGCAAAAGGAAAATCGGTCTTCATTCGCTGCCAATCAGACCCAGATCGGACCAGACTAATTGCGGCAGCCCTGCGACATCAAGAGGGCGCGTCGTACGAAGAGGCACTATCCGAAATGCAAAAACACAATTTTACGACTCGAACGAGTGCAGGGAAGAGAACCTTGGTGCTTCTGAGAGAGATGTATGGACTGCCCCCAGAATAGGCTCTCAGTCATTGTTTTTTTAAAACCTTCTTGCAGACAGCAATGATCACACTATCATCACATTAGTGTCCTACGATTACGTTTTCACTCAGAGTGAACCAATGCGTCTTGTCAAGCGAACGCAGATAGAACTCGGCTTGATCGGGACAGCAATCAGTCAAAACTAATAGGAATCATTCTGTGGCACTGAGAAATAGTCGTAAGAAAATTGTTTGCGCTCTTCTTGCAACATCGTTCACGATTCAATCAAATCTTGCTTCCTTAGCGGCACCAGTAGTAGCACAGTCAGCAGAAGAAGTTGCGGTTCAGACCGCAACAGATCCGGTGACGACAGACCCTGTAGCAGCCGAATTGGTTGAACCACTGGATAATACAGCGCCCTTTGCTATGGCTGAAGCCGGAGCTGCGCTTCAAGAGCAATCGACCGTTAGCGACGAGTCAACAACCAATAGCATTGCTGCGGCCAACCCTGAAAACAATACAAAGATTGCCTACGGCAACTTCACTCTCAATGGGCCACTTGGGACGGTGCCAGGTAAAGCGGATGATTCAGAGGAAGGTGCAAACGCAACAGCGGAGGAGATCTCCGAGAGCGGAGCCCCTCAGCTACTAGCGGAGGCACCAATGTTGGGGCATAGCCCAGCGGCAGATCAGTTTACTCTTTCTGGTGGAGCTTCAATTACACCAGAAGAATCAGTATCTAAGATTGATGATTTAACAAAACAGATTTTGCTCAAAGAAATTGAATTGCAAAAATTCAATCTACACTACAGCCAAGAAGTTGCCAAACAAGGTCGTTGGAAAGGCTGGCGCTATGCCGGTTTGCAAGAAATCAACATGGGTACAGGGCTAGCCGGTGCAATTATTTCGGTAGTAAACCGAGGTGCTCACCTTCACCGCGCGCAGGGTGTCCACCGCCATTTCCAAGAGAGTGCTAACTACATTCCCATGATCGGCTCAATCATTGGTGCTGGTGCTGCCGTTATGGAATTTGGTGTCAATGGCTACCACGATTTGGTGGCACGCCGCCATGGATTCTCACCAGCTGCAGCCACCAAACATGTCGAAGGCATAAAGAACGATATCGACTCTCTAATGGCTCAAAGAGCCGCATTAACCAAAGTCGAAGCCTCATCTCCAGCTCTAAGCGGACATGTTGAAGTTGACGATGCCGAAGGAAAAGTTCTCAAAGACCTGCGCGATCAATCTCTACAAGAATTTCAACGCTTCCACGTTGGAGCGCGCAAACTAATTGCATTTCAACAATGGCAATACTTCTTTGACTTTGCCAAATACACAACCAACGCCATTGGCTATGAATTCGCCTATCTCTCTCTACACAGAAGACATCGCATCTGGAACGGCCGAGCTGGTGCTCTCTTTATAGTGTCAGGTCAACTTACAATGTGGGGACCAATATTAAGCAGAGTAGCCGCGAAAGGGGTTGGAGAGCTTACAAAACATCGCATTAAACATGTGATGCAAGATTCAAGTGATGCCAAAGTTCAAGTACTAGAATCAGACCTGGCAGTTTTAGATCGACTAATTAAACAAGGAAAGGTATCGAACTTAGGTGTGGCCAATGCTATAGACCGAGGGGGACTATATGGTGAACACCAGCGGTTCTTCAACAACGAAATTAGAGCAGCTCAGAAGAAGAACGCGGCAGCCAAACTAACCGCTACACAAAATATTGGAGCTGGTCTCTATGTTGGTGGCACAAAAACCGCATCAGGCGTTCTCTTTGCTATTCCAGGATTCAACCACCACTACAACAATTCATCAGCCCGGGCCAGCAGAGTGACTAACGATCTCTTATTTACAGCTTCGCTTATTGCCATTCCCTCATCTGCATTCGGCATGCTTGATACGCTGCGCATTCAAGTTCGCGGTGAGATCAATCGCCACAAGGCTCTGAAAGCCGGCATGCTCCCCGGGCAAATTGCATCCGCTCGACTAAAACAGCTCGATGATATGGAAGCACGCTTGCGAGCGAAGTAGCCTAGGGGGCAAACTGTTATGATTTAGGGATGCCTGAGAATTCAGATTCCTTAAACTCAATCCCAGTACCAGAGGCCCTCGCTAGCCTGAGGCGCTTCGCCTTAGATGAGTCACTACTGCTCTTCGATCGAGACAGTGGACTAAATGCTCTTTGCCATGGCCCCGAAACTCAGTACTTAAAGCAAGCAGCGCCAAGAGTCGTACAATTTGGAATCACCAACTCTTGTAATCTTGCTTGCACATTTTGTTCAAGAGACCTGACCGCCCAAAGTGGCTGGACATCAGATCAAGCCTTTACAGTACTC
>JAUPUU010000312.1 GCA_030917395.1 Cyanobacteriota bacterium erpe_2018_sw_21hr_WHONDRS-SW48-000092_B_bin.40 | reverse complement strand
TCCGCCAACGTAGTCAGTAAGCGTAATACTTCTATTGAGGCCAGAATTGGAAACCTCGCTTCGCAGCCGGCCTTTACCATCAGAGGAGGTACGAATCTCTACAGGTAAATGCTCAGTGGTCATAATATAGTGTGCGTCATATCTCTGAGGATACATTTGCTTAGCCTCGGCTGATGGTGCAGAAATCGCAATAAGAGAAGCGAGAACTAATAACTTGGCAATTTTCACAATTACTCCAGTGACGAGCCATTGAAACACGCTATGGAACCAGTGCAATCTTAACTACCAATAGCGATAGCATTCTTATATCATGGTTGTTCAAGAAAAACATATCAGCGGGGCAGGGACAAAGTGAAACCTCAGCCTGCTCTGCCGATCTACTTGATGATTTACCGCAAGCATGAAGCTGAGTATTCACGAAGCAAATTTCGCCACCAAATCTGGTGGCTAAAAACCACACTCAAACTACTCCAGGAAAAATGATATAATTCCATTTGCTTAAGCGAAAGCATCTAATTTTGGCGTTGCCAGGAGTAAATTTGCCTACAGGTATGAAAGATTCAGAGCAATCTATTGTCATTTTCACCGACGGAGCCTGCTCGGGAAATCCAGGTCCAGGGGGCTGGGGCAGCATTGTTGCTTTTCCCGATGGCACCGTCAAAGAAATTGGCGGCAATAACCACGGCACCACAAACAATCGTATGGAACTTGCGGCTACCATTCACGCATTGCAATTGCTAAAGCCGCCACTGACTTGCAATGTAATTATTTACACAGATTCTGTTTACGTCATCCGCGGTATCACCCAGTGGATTTTTGGTTGGAAAGCTCGTGGCTGGAAAAGCGCCGAAGGCAAAGATGTAGCTAACCGTGAGCATTGGGAAGAACTTTTACGCCAGGTCACTTTAATAAAACCAGCGACAATCAGCTGGAAGTATGTGCGCGGACATTCCGGTTATGCCGGTAACGAAAGATGCGACACTATTGCTGTAGCGCAGTCCAAAGGCAAGCACGAACCTCTATATTCCGGACCGCTCGATGGTTACTTTGTCGACTTGACAGATTTGCCAGAAGACGAGCCTTTACCCGAAGCAAAAAAAGCAGGTTCGTCCTCATCGTCTTCTTCATCGTCGGGACGTGGAAATGCACCTGCAAAAATTTCTTACTTGAGTTACCAGAACGGCGTTGTGAAGCGTCATTTGACTTGGACAGCCTGCGAAAAACAGGTCAAAGGACAGAGCAACACTAAATTCAAAAAAGCAAAATCACCGGCAGAAGAATTAGAAATTCTTGCCTCCTGGGGCCTTGCTGCCTCGACGCCAATTAGTGACTAGGCTCGATAAACCATGCGTTCAGGCGCTCGAAGAGGTTGAGCATTTGCTGAAAGTAGCACACCTTTGGGTCAGCAAGAAGAGTGCTCGCCATGGGCGGCTTGGAATCTGGAGTAACCGATTGGCCCCTTAACCAGCAGTTTCATTGACCGCAGTAACATTGCCAACCAGTGCAAATCTATAAAGGGCTTGCGTCTTTTCGTCTTGTGGCAGATCTATGGGGAAGGGACAAGCTGTATTGATGCGGAGAAGGTGAAGATCAATCAAGAAATTTATGACGTCTACGATATGCTGTGCGTCGCTGTCCTTAAAGTTAACCGAATCCCAAAGGAGCGCCGTAGACTGCCACTTATCATTGACCATCTGCAGATGCAATATGAAGCAGAGTTTGAGTGGAATCGCATAAAAATATAGACTGCTACCTCTAGGAATAATGATCCATTTTCCGTCATCATCACCGCCAAAGATGTAGCCTTTGATCAAGGCATCATACTCCGCTATTGTGAAAGAGCGCCTGTAATCTATCGATACAGCATCGGCGGATGCGAAAGACGGCTTGAAGCGTGCAATGAATCCGTCAAAGTCCTTTGACATTAATGCTCCAGTCGAGGCTAGAAGTGCTTATTGTACCTGAGTGCTATTGAGGGACGGAGTAGGCATTAAAGTGATTGCCGGGCGCAAGACTTTTCATCCTCGTGCACATAAAACGATCAGGCAATCCCATCCGACTCTAAGCCGGTAACGATGTAATATTCCCCGTCAAAAACAACGTCCATTCGGCGCAGAGAAAGGGGCGCAGGTCCCCCTAGCACGCGGCCGTTGTCGTTAAGATCAAACGTACTTAAACAGCAATGGCAAGGGCAGTACAGCACCGGATTTTTTGATTGTGCTATGCAGTCAAGCTCGGCGGTGTTCATCAGGAAGTTTACAGGTTGCTGTTGCCGGTGTTGGTGACTTCGGAACGTGCAGATGCGACTATATGCGACAATCTCATTTTTTGCAGTGCGTACTATGAAACCAGGTGTTTTGCGGATTTCATGACCTTCTGGATTAAAGACCACATAGGTCTTTGGGAGCAAAAAGGGAATGCAGGTCCAGATTTCCGGAAAATCAGCCCACTGGAATCGAACCAACTGCTCTACTTTCGGTAGATCGGCAGCTTGAAAGAAATTGCCAGGTTTCATTGTTGGTTTCAAGTATCGAAAAAGAGGCGATACAACAAAGCCAAAAGTAGCTACAAGCGGCGCACCTGCTATAAATTTGAGAATTGTACGACGATGCAGTAAAGCCTCAGCATCGATGCCGCGTTCCTTATCATTCATACTATCCACCCAACTTGCAGGAAGCAGTGTTTAAAACCATTATAGGTTACAAAGCTGGTTTGGTGTGCCGCCATATCTTGAGATTTTCAGGAGTACTGAGTGTTTTACTTACGCTACGAACCAGCTACAGAAATCGTCATACACAAAATCCAGTTAGGCAAGCAATGATCAATGCCCAAGCTGCCTTGGCCACACCATCGAAACTTTTTCCAGGCGAAGGCAAGATAGAAGTGTTGAAACATCTAACTTGACGCTGGGCTTGTCGCGAAAGGCGCGGTAGCCTGAGATCTGCGCATGTTAGCACCATAGCTGGAGCCTTTTACAGCATCAGGCTGGGTACTATAATTGATGCTTAGCCATCAATTAGCTTATAGCAAGCGGAGAACGACAGTGATTGAGCTTGATTTCGTATTTACTGAAGAGGGCGACTATTCACACAAGTCGGATAAGTATGATAGTGCCAGTTATCTAGGTGCAGCGCACGGGCTTATTGTGTACGGCCGTATTAACTGCTACATCAATGATATTGGATTTGGTCCAGGAGAAGGAGCAATTTTAGGTTTTGCAACCGAGATGAAGTATACAGTTGATCGACTCTCTGAAACCAAGGTAGGCTGTGCAAGGTGGTCTGACTTTGACTCGACCTATTATTTCACAATGAAAAGAGAGGACGAAATCGTTACGGTTTTCACGGATGACGGCAGCCAAACAAGTGTTTCGTGGCATGAGTTTTATGAGGCGTTCACTAATTTTTTCGAAGTGGTAAAGCAAAGAATTTTCTTTGAACAGTGCCCCGAATTGGCCAAAAATGAGGAGGTCTTTGAGTGGTATTGTAAAACATGGGCGCGCATCGTGTGACTCACCAGTGCATGACTTAGAGCATCGGAGCCTTGAATTGGAAGCATCTGCACCATATCTAGTGACGCCGAGGTAATGAGGAACAAATTTGCTAATCAACGATATTCGAATATATGGGTTAGAACAATTGGTTGACCGCGCAATTTCTGTAAATCCGTCATTGAAAACTCTTACACCATGGCGGTTCCGCGATATTGCGACGCGCTTTGCACTCTTGCTTCGCTCGCAAAAATTCGATTGCGGCCCGGGTCCTGTTTGCCATTTGGAGCTGGCATTCAACCGCCAGCACGGAGCAATTGAACCTCAGTGGATTGGCCTCTGCAGAAAATACACTTGAGGAGTAGATCGAATCCAATTTGCAAACAGCGATGAAGCTACAAGAGATACTTTTTTCATCGACGCGATTTTCGCCATGTTAATGTCGATTTCTGCATACCACAAGCTAGAAGACTCCGTGATAAAGCAAACTCGGGATCAACTAGCAATGCAGGGTGAAGCTTTGGAAATAGTAAAGCGACAGCAAGAAAATCAAAAGTACAATGTCTCCGTCTTATATACCGTTGGGCAGCCCTCAAAATTCATTCTATCGGGCACACAAAAGGACTCACTAATCACGTCAAAATTAACCGTGTTAGAGCTGGATCGTGTAGACGACATTTTCATGTTGGCTGCACGACTAACTCTTAAGAGTAAAGCGATTGCAATTTACCCGAGAACAAATGTGATTGCTCATCAGACCATGCAGCGCTATCTGCCTAGGTTAAGAGGCAATGGTTATTGCCTTGAACGTGACGATTTCATCGAGGTCTCGTTGAAAAGGCTATTTGACAATAATGGCTTTGATTCGTAACGGCCTGCAAACATAAATTTGGCAGCTGTCACTTAATGACTGGCGCACAAATGGGGCAAGGTCACCCCAGGTCCAACAAGAATGGTTCCCCTCAAAATATGGGAACATTAGCTCTAACACTCTTCGGAGCCAACCGATGTCAGATGCAGAGAAAAAGGACAAAGGCGACCATGCCGGAGAACCGCTTGAAAAACCAAGCCTGCAAACTTCTGACGCACAGCAAAGCAGAAACGCCAGCGCCAATGAAGTAGAAAATGCTCAGAAAGCAAACCCAAACGCTAGCGATGGCTCCTTGCGTCATTACCAAACGCCTCCACTTACAGCAGCAGAACGGGCCCAACGCATTGCCGACCAAGACAAAAGTCTTGAACTGATTGACTATTCCGGCCCAGGCAAAGAAGTTATTGTAGCTTCCAGGGCACTCGGCAAAGACCTCCCTGCAACAACAAGCCACAAGGCCAACAACATTCAAGAAAAGGCCAACGCACTCGAACCACAATCTACTGGTTCAAACATAGATCCTGTCTTTGAACCAGTACTCAAACTCAAACAACATGCTGAAACCTTAGCTCCTGGAGAAGAAAGGGACCGGCTGCTCAAATTAGCGGAAGAACAAGCAGCAGAGCTGAAAGCTTTGCCCTTGAACAAAGAACTAAAGGCAGCAGAGATACTGCAAGTCAAAGTCATTGAAAACGAGATAGATAGACCGCCCCTTCTAGCAAACAATCTTGATGGCTGGCTCACAGCTGGACAAGCAATAGCAGCTCTTCCAGCAGAGCAACAGTTTAAGGTGATTGGTTCAGCTCTAGTTGCTGGGCTTGAGCAATATCAATATGACCAAAACGAAAGGACATTGGGTCAGCTTATTGGTACAGTTGAGGGCCTTGGAGAAGTATCAGTCAACCTGGCAAAGATAGTCGATTTCGGTGGAGCAATCTTATTCAACGATGAGAAAGTTGCATCAACAATCGGAGAAGAATTCGGCACCTCACTTGGTCAAACAATTGTAGGAGGGATAAAACTCTTCGAAACCTCACACAACTATCTCTTTGACCTAGGCTACACCGGAGACTATGCCAAACCATTTAGAGATGTCGCGGCTATCGGCAACGCCCTAAATGAGCACTGGGATAAGCTGCCACCACGAGAACAAGAACGCCTCAAATACAAACTGATAACCGAGCTGACCGCTGATGCAATTATTGGCGGTGGCAGCGCCCAAGCAATCGGCAAAGCCAAGAAGCTAACAGAGATTCTAGACGTTATTGCCGAACAAGCTGGCAAGAGCGCTGGGAAGACTCTCGAAAAGTCAAAGAAGGCCGTCCAATCAATCGCTGACACGGTAAATCAGTCCCTTGGACCAGAATACGCAACTGCTGGAGGCGGAAGACTACGAGGAGTTGCAGCATCAGCAGAAGATATCGGCATTGATCTATCGACTATGGAAAAAAGAGTCTTTGTTTCTAAGCTTGATCCAACCCATAGGTTAAGACCAATCGAAGCAGCGAGAGAAAATTCAAGATTAAAGGGCCATGCCTTTGATGAAGAGGAGTGGAAGAAGTTAAAACCAGAAGAAAAAGCCAAGCAATTAGCTGATTCTGGCTATCAAGTTTTAGAAAACCCAGAACCAAGGCAACCTATCGATTCAACAAAGCTCGACCTAGCATTCAGAGGCGATAGAGACATTTATACGGCCTTGGATCGCAATGGCCTGAGAAAATCACATATTAATGAGGCTGGCGATCTGGTGCCAGCCAATGCTGAAGGCGTTTTCAATGGCAAGGAAGTCAATCCAGCAGAACATATCGTAGCTTCAAAGTACCCAAATCCAAAGAACAATAGCCCGTTTACAAGTGTTGGCACCAACGGAGTTATCTGGAAATATGGTGATGGCAAAGGCATTAAAATCGATATGAAAAGTCTTCGCGAAGAAATCAACTCTGGTAAAGCCACCGGCATTGAGATAATTGAACATAGTGATCTTATCAAAGCCATTCAACAGAGCGAGCTATCAGACTTTGACAAAAGAATGGCTCTTAGATTCGCAGGAAAAGACAACGAATTTCTAATCAAAGGAACTGTGCCTAAGCGCTTCCTAAAAGACCTCGGAGACAACTAAATGCTCAACCTCTATCACAACTCCATACTCATTGGAACCATTACCGATGCTTGCGCAAACGGCTTTGATATGCACGGTATTATCAACCTACTACCGAGCGCCGAGCAATACAAACCAATCTTCGAATACTTCCAAAACCAAGAAAGACCCCAAACAGAAGAGCCACCCTTCGAAGAGCACTTGCTAGAAAACTGGTTCATCGAAAATGAGCAAAACCAACGTCAAGAAATCGGCCTTCCAGGCATCTTTGACCTAGACAACCGCAAACACATTATGTGGCGCTATTTCTAAATGATTATCCTTGCCGTACAGAACATTGCGAACTCACGAAATGCTAGCTCAAAATCGGTTCTAAGCCTACCGCATTTGGACCTGAAGCCTTGTGACCTTGCCCCATTTGTTGAGCCAGCCGATAATATGATGCTGTGGCAAAGACCACACTAATACGCTAACAGCATGCGACTTACTTGGAGCAAGCAAGAAACCAAAGTGAACTAGGAAAAAGGATAGCCGCGACCATCAAAAACTGGATATTGGCAGCCGCGCCCTAAGGCATTTTCTGGGCAGCTGGTCGGTATAATACTAGTGCCCTTTCAAGGGGCCTTGGTCGACCTGTAAACACTGTTCTATTCGCCTGGAACAAGGAGATTAGCCCTATGAACTGCGGCAGATGCTCTACTGAAATTGAAGATACTGGTGCCTGCCCAAAATGCAGTACCTTTGGCCGAGATCAAACAGAAGAAGATCGCCGAGAAAGAGTTCTATATTCAATTATCAGAGCTGCTCAAGAAACAGATCTGCCATGGACAGAAAT
>JAUPUU010000036.1 GCA_030917395.1 Cyanobacteriota bacterium erpe_2018_sw_21hr_WHONDRS-SW48-000092_B_bin.40 | reverse complement strand
TTAATCATATCCCGCTGCGCCTGTAGCACCTTGGGGCTAGCGCTTTCAATCTTCTTTTCAGTATTGAGGAAGTCGATTAGATCGTGAATCAGCCCTTCCATATTTTTTTGTACTTTGGCTCGCAGCTTCACGGCATACTGCATGGCAACGAATTGGGCTTCTTTGTCGGTGATAGCGCGCATTTCGGCCAGGGTATTCATGCCTGCTGTGACACTGGTTTCGATTTTTTCAAGCAACGCTGATTGACTCTTATCGTCTTTGATATGCTCTTTGATCCACTTAATTTCGTCAGGAATTTGCTGCCGTGCCTGTTCGTATCTCTTTATGCCCTCGGGGTCGTGGCTGACCAGGTATTTTGCCACGCTATCACCAGCATCGTAGAGTGACTGCAGCATGTCTGTGGCTCTGGCGATAACCTCTTTAGCCGTTTCCTGTTTCCTCGATTCCCGTTCCGCTTCTTGTAGTAGCCAGACGTGGCAGCCGACGAAAAGCAGTTCCATTGCCAGAAGTAGCAGTACGACTAGTAGTCCTTTAAATCTCAGGCTGAGCGAAAGTCTCATTAGCTCTCCCTCTCAAGGGGCAGCTTGAGCCAAAAGACGCTGCCTTTGCCTTCTTCACTGTTGACACCAATTTCGCCATTGTGGGCTTCTACTATGGCTTTGCAAATGGCCAAACCCAGGCCGGTTCCACCTTTCTTATGGGCATCTGCCGCTTCTACCTGACGGTAGGCGATAAACACTGACTGTAAGTGCGCTTGAGGAATACCTCTGCCGTGATCAATCACGCCAATTTCAATGTGACCGGGAGATTGCCTAGTGGCTAAGGTCACCACCGAGCCGGCTGGCGAAAACTTGATGGCATTCGATAGCAGATTGACTAGCACTTGTACTATGCGGTTGGCATCAACATTGAGAGCAATTGGGCAGTCGTTCACCTGCAACTGCACTTTGTGTTTTTCGGCAAAGACAGTGACAGCGTTGACCGAGCGCTCGAAAATCAGGCTGAGATTTGCTCGGGCCGGCTCAATTTCGATTTTGCCTGATTCTAATTTGTCGAGGTCGAAGAGGTCATTGAGCAACAGTACCAGTCGTTCTATATTCTGCTGCATTAGTTTGGTGGTTTCGGCAACCTTGGGCGAAATGGTGCCAAGAGCGTGAGCCTGTAACTTACTGAGGAATGACGAAACTTTTGTCAGTGGCTCTTTCAGCTCGGTGCGTACCATGGCAACAAATGCCTGGCGCATTTGCTTGATTTCATACTTCTCGCTACTGTCGACAATCATGGCGAGAGTTTTGCTTTCGCCGCCCATATCAATGGCTGCCATCATTAATTCAGCTGGGAAGGTCTGTCCATTGCGGCACAGCGCGGTTAGCTCAGTTGTTCTCCCGCTGAATTGCTCGGCGTGGGCGAATGTTTCGGGAATTTTTTGGCCGCTAGCAAAGAGCTTGGATAGTCTCTTGCCCATAAGTTGATGGCTGGAGTAATTGAAACTTTCTTCAAGGGTCGAGTTCAGAAATTCGATTGTGCCGTGGGCGTCAAGCATGGCAATGCTTACAGGCAGATGCTCAATTAAAGCCCGCACTCGCGCTTCGCTGGCCTTAAGCATGGCCATTTCTTTGCGCATGACGTCGGCCGTGTCGTGAATCACACTGTCGACAGTAGCTATCTCATCATTGCCATTCATCAAGGGCTCTAACTTTTCGCCCTCTTGTAGTCGCGTGATATTTTCAGCGAGTTGTTCAATCCGGCCTGAGATGCGATTGGTGAAGAAATAGGCAATCAGTGCCGCCACAATTAAGTTCAGTAATAAGCCGCCAATCAAGACAATTTCTGTTTGTCTTCTCATTGCTCTTTCAAGGTCAGGACCAGCCGATTCAATTTTTTGACCAATGGCAATTAAGGCGGGAATATCTTTGATCAGCTGGTTTACCATGGGCTGTATGGTCTCGCGTTTCCTGGTCCAAGCCTCCTTGGCGCCGGGTTCGGCCAACGTTGAGCTCTTGCCTTGAATGTCTGTAATTACAGGCAAACAAATGGTGATGTTCTCATCGATTCTGTTGAGCAGAACAATTGCTTCTTCATTGTCTTTTAGTTCGTTTTTAAGCCATTTGATAATGACCGGAACTTCTTCTTTCGATGCTGAGACACTATCGGCGGTGCCAAGTTGCAAACTTCTGGCATAGCGACCCACTGCATCTCCGGTGTCGTACATCACCAGCATTAAACGACCAGCCCGGGCGCTGACCTGGCGGGCTCTTTCCTGCCGGGCTGCTTCAGCCTCAGCCTGGTTGAGAAGCCAGCCCAACGTGCCAATAAAAGTCAGTTCACAGGCCAATAGAAAAAGCACAAGCAAAATTCCTTGTTTTGCCAGGCTCAACATTGGTCGTTGTCTTTTAATGGTCTTCAATTTTTGCCCATTCAAGGGTGTTAGAGGCTGCTAAAGGAGAGTCTGACGAGTATAGCGTTAATTCGGGGCTAATTTTAGGCCGAGCTTGAGGCCGTTTTTTTGCCGACTGATGATAGTTGAATCGGGGTATATTCTTTGCACTGAAAGGTATAGCTTGTCGGCTGTCAAGGAATAATTTTGTGGCCAGAATCGTAGTGGTGGAAGATGACGTCAGCCTTGCTGAGCTGGTTCGGGACTTTCTCGAACACGAGGGCAACCAGGTTAAGGCCTTTCACAACGGTTTGGAAGGTCAGAATTTTATCTTGGCTAATAACCCCGACTTAATTATTCTCGATTGGGATTTGCCTGGCCTTACCGGCATTGAGATTTTGGCTGACTATCGTGGATTTGGTGGCAAATGCCCGGTGATAATGCTCACCGGTCACCAGGACGTCGACGACAAAGAAAAAGGCTTCGATGAAGGAGCCGACGACTATCTAACCAAGCCCTTTAACTTGAAGGAGTTAGGTGCCCGGGTGCGTGGACTCTTGCGTCGCTCGCAAGCGGCTATCGGGAATGTGGTTACTGTGGGAGATATAGTCGTTGACCTCGATACCAGTAAAGTGCTCAAAAGCGGACGCAATGTCACTCTTGTTCCCCGGGAGTTTCAGTTGCTTTCTTATCTAGTGAAGAACCGCAAAGAGACTTTGAGCCCCCAGGAGCTGCTCGACAATGTTTGGACCAGCGACGCTGAGATGACTCCCGAATCGCTTAATAACGTTGTTCGCAGGCTTTCCAAAAAGCTCGACCCCGATGGCCGCATTCTACGCATTAATTCGATCATGGGTAGTGCCGATTACATGTCAATGAACGGCAGTAGCATGGGAGCTTCTGGCATTGAAGGCCCGCTAGATGATCACAGTGATCGCGGCGACCCGCTCATTGGTCGCGTACTAGACAACAAGTATGAAATTATCAAAGTTATTGGCGGTGGTGCCTCTGGTCAGGTATACAAAGCTAAGCACAAAATGATGAATATTACGGTGGCAGTCAAGGTTCTGGCACCCCAGCTTAGTACTCAGCCAGATTTAGTGCGGCGCTTCGAACGGGAAGCAAGAGCGGCTGGTTTACTCAGTCACAAGAATGTTTTGATTGTTCATGATTTAGGCGTGACTGAAGAGTCGCAGCCTTATATGGTTATGGAATATCTCAACGGCTTTAGTCTGGCTGAGCTTATTGAACAGAACGGCAAATTAGCGCTGCCCGATGCCCTAGAAATTGTTTCGCAGATTTGTCTGGGTATTGGCAAAGCCCACGAAGAAGGGCTTGTACACCGCGATCTTAAGCCCGGAAACATCATGCTAGTGGCCGAGGGCGACGAAACTTATACGGTCAAGATTGTTGATTTTGGCCTGGCAAAGTCAACTAAAGCTGAAGAAAACGCACCCAACCTGACCCAGACCGGAGCCTTAATTGGTACTCCTTCTTATATGAGTCCGGAACAGTGTCGCTCAGAGGCCACAGATCATCGCTGCGACCTCTATGCCATTGGTTGCATGATGCATGAAATGCTCACTGGTGAGGTGCCATTTGTCTCAGCTAATATCATTGAGACTTTCATCCGCCATGCCCAAGAGCCACCACCTGCACTTGTTGTGGCTGATTTGAATCCGCAGATTAATGCTTACTTGCAATCAATAGTGCACCGTTGTTTGGAGAAGAACAAAGAGAACCGCTATCAGTCTGCCGCTCAGCTGCTGCAAGATTTGTCGCGGGTTTCAGCGGCGGTGAAATAACAGCCAAAATTGCCAATTATCGCCTAAGTTGTTCAAGCTTGAATGCCGAAATATCTAAAGTCGTATTACCTGCGATAATCAGCTCAGCGATTGCTTCTCCGATTGCTGCCGAATGTTTGAATCCATGGCCAGAGCACGGCGAGCAAATAAGAACTGAGGGGCATTCAGCAAGTCAAGCGTGACATTTATTGCTGTTTAAACTGCGACATTTAATTCTAAATTAAGCGAAGTGATCATTATACAAAAAGGCTATGAACGAATATTGTACAGACCGGGCAGCGGTGTCGAAAGTGTTAGCAACCATCTCTGGTATAAACAACCGCAAGTAGAGGGCGAACCAGCCCACGGCTTCAAATTTGAAGTCAAAAACGACGGCACACTAATTCAACACATCACGGCCACTCAATTTACAACCTTCAGCCCCGATGGCACAATTACAGAGCATAAAGCGAATGGGCAGGAGGTAATAACTCGTCGCGGCAAGCCAGACGCTAGCAAAGACTTAAAACCCACTGATTTGTTAGGGCCTAAGCCTGGGGCATTGCTAGCCTAATAGCTTGCGACTTTTTAGTGTAATCGTAGAAGAACTATCAATAGTTTCATAGGTTACTTCGCCACAGCTCAGGTCGAGATCAATACTTTTCACCTTCATAGTAATTGGCAGTCGATCTGTCCGCACCGGCTCAGTGACAAAAAATGTCTCTTCACCCTGAGCACTCAAATATTGGTGGATAGTCCAGCCATTGTTTAGAAACGCCGCTGTGTAGGCGCCTTCATTGGCTTCAAAATAGATATTACCTGTGCTTGGATCAACGACAAATCCACTAAGAATAAAAAACTTGATATCGCCATCAATTGCCGAAAGCTTAGAAAAAACGTATTCTTGCCGCCCTTCTGCTCGTTTAATTATGCCACCATCGGCCATCGATACTAGCTCAGGGCCATTTGCAGAATAAAAAACTTGCCAGAGGGGCAGTCCATCAATAGTGCTAACTGACTGAGTGAATGGTTGAGAGATAACTTGTGGCAGGGATTGCTCTTCAGCGGCCTGCGCGGATTCAGATGCTGCCTCTGGCGCTGGTGAAGTGTCCGGCTCTCTGTCATCGACTATGTCTTCATCAGGCGAGATTAGGGAACGTTGAAAGGTTGCCTCGTCAATTGTCGATAAGTCTGAAAGCATGAACATGCGCACACCATTCTCGACATAGACCGACAGGACCTCTTCTGTTCCACTATCTGTAGCGACGACACTACCCACCGGATCATCCAAACTGTCTGAATGTGCCTGCACGAGCGACTCTACTGACTCTCTTAAGAACTCGCGGTCATAGTCGTCAGCTAGAACCTTGCTTTCTAGCTCCATCACTTGGGCGACTATTTCGACAGGTTCAGCCTTAATCACCATTACTTCAGGCGGTAACAAATCAGTAGCACGACCGAAGGCTGCACTAATGCCACTAGAGCGGCCCTGCTTCAATTCGTCGATGTAATCGCGATATTTCTTAAGGTGATCAGACATAGTGCCGCCTGCATTCGGCACCTTATTCGTATCGCCAGTTGCCACAATAAATTCTCCTAGTGAAAGAGTAAGACCTAGCGAATAGTAGTTTGGCTGTTTGCCTAGCGAGGAAAGTTAACTGTAGTAGAAGTCTTTGTCAAAGGTTATGCCACAAGTTTGACAAAGTCAGCAGTTACCCTGAAGTCTAATTTACTAGCGTGAGAAAAAGCGAATGGCCAATCCTAAAAAAGGTAGCGACCAAGGCGACGCAAAAGCTGGCGGTCATAGCGCCAAGTCTACACCAGTTGACGTTATACACTCAATTTATGCTAAAGCGACAAAAGCTTTTACGGGCGCTGGTCACGAGAAATCTTCGTCGACTGTCAGCGACAAGCACAAAAAGTCGACAGCCGCAGCACCCAAAGAAAATGTTCTCAATCGCTATATAAATAAGGCTACCCATGCCGGTGGAGAATATATAGCAAAAGCTGAAAAATACATTGCAAAAGCTGAAAAATATATTGCCAAAAAGGTCGACCGCTTAGAGCACGGGCAACACGTAGCCCATGCTGACAAACTCAGCCCCCAGGACCGTTCGCACAAAGGCGTTCGTGAATACACAGATCAAAAATCAGGTCGCCACTTTCACTATGACACTCAAGGTCGAATCGACAAAATAGAATCGAAAAACAACAAGCACACTGAATTCAAATACAAAGAAGGCAGCAAATCGGACCAACCGATCTCTTTTGTCACCACTAGTAAAGAAAAACCAGACGTTGCAAATCGTGCTACAGCTTCAGAAAGTGTCAGCCTGAAAATCAACCAGCAGTCGGGAGATGTGACAACCACATGTTATGAAGCAGAGCAAAAAAAAGACCAGCAACAGACTAAAGTGCCAGAAGAGCAAAAGGTCGAACGCCACTTTACCGCCGAGGGAGCACACTCAAAAACTATAAGTGATCGTAGTGGACGTCGTCTGTCAAAAGATATTTACGGTGCGGACGAGAAATTTTTAGCCAGAACACTGTATCAATATTCTGATCATAAGGCCAACCAAAGCGACAAAGCGAATGATGAGCAAGCGGCAATTGCCTTGCAATTTGATGAGCACGGCAGGCGCACGCACAAGTATGTATTCGCAAACAATACTGATATAGAAAAACAACACGCAATTCTTCGTGAAGATCAGCGTCACACTGAGAAGGGCGGCATCATAAAAGATAGTGTCGCCCGCTTTGATGTTCACACCGGCAAAGATGTCCCTCTCTTTAAGAGTGAGCATCAGACCGATATAGATCGGGGGCGCTCCTCGGTTCATGAACAGAGTTTCAGAGACGGCAAAAAAATAGAAGAAAAAACTATTAGTTTTGATCAACACGGCAAAGCAAATGCTTTCAAGTACAGCAACGTTGATCACAATTGCCTGGTCGATTTCACTTTTAGCAAAACCGGCAAGGCCACTGATGTGAATGGTCACTCCGGCGACCTGAACAAACAATCACTACTTAGGTTAGCTGATACTCAAACAGCTCATGCCATAGCCAATTACCAGATAAGAGCGATAGAGTCTGCCGATATCCTAGCCAAGCACGGACCAACAGAACCTAGGCACGGGGAGAAGGCAAATGGAGTCGTGGCATGGAAGGAAGGTGATAAATATCGACAAGGCTTGGTAAAGGATGGTCAGATTTTAGACGCCGACAAAAAGCCTATTGGTACTGTCAATGACAGTGGTGATGTGCAAATCGGTCAAACCAAGTTTAATATACTGAAAGACGATGGCCGTGCGGCTGTCTTTCATGGACTTGGGACCGACGGCGATCGACTGGATCTCTGTCAGACTAGCAACTCTAGAACGAAAGAGGAAAGCTGCAGCGGCTATCTCTACAGGGGCTCTGAGAAAATGTCGATGGTAGGCAGCAATGTTTTTACCTCAGACAATAAATTTCTTGGTCATATGGACAAGGCCGGCAAAATGACTTTTGCAGCGGACCTAGATCAAGAGGAGAATAACAACACAGATCTGAGCAGTCTCAAGCACGGAGGCTGGAAGTTTGTCGGCAATCAAGCTGGCAAGCCCCGCCAATTCGACCTAGACAATGCCGCCAACGGCAAGGTTTTTGTTGCCCCCGTGGACGCGTTAGGCGTTCCCTTACGAGATAAAAACGGTCACCTCGCGACTTCTAGAAATTGCGATTTGCAACTCGGTATGATTATTGATCACGAGAGCGGCAAACAAATAGGCAAATTCATCCCACCAGCCCGCAACCCAGACAATACCTGGGGAGAAGGGTCAATCGAACTTTTCGGAAAAGCACCGGGAGAGGCGTCAGTAACAAGACCACTCTCTTCTATGACCAATACCACATTTGATATCACTCTCTGCGGCAAAATCACTCAGCCTCATATGAAGGGAATCGTCAAAGGCCCTGCACAATTGCAGGCTGACGGTACACCAAGGCCTGGTAGTGGTGGCATTTTAGATCTTGAAGCAAATTTAGCAATTTCAAAACACAATATGGACATGAAGGCGATCGCCTTAAGAGAGTTTGTTAAAAACGAAGCGGATTTAAAAGGCGGGATCAGTACAGCCCTTAATATCAATAAGGGCGAACAGACGATGGAATACATCACAGGCTACCGTGCCTCTGACGTGATATACGACAAGGCCAACAAAGAAATGGGCGGCGAAGCTCAAAGAGAAGCAATCCTGACTGCCTATCATCAAGCTCAAAAACAATATGCATTAGAGCAAGCTGCTGTCGAAAATATGCTCAAAACTGGTCAGGTAGACGACAATACTGCATTCAAGATTCAGCGAAACAGTGAGGTCGACAAAATCAGTGGGCTCGATCCGCAACAGCGTCTGAAACAAAGAATAGATAATCCACAACATCTGCTAGAAGATGTTCCGCCCCAGGCAGCTATTTGTGATGGTTACATCAAGCGGCCTGATATCAATCATCCAGGAAAACTAACCGACTATGATGTGCGCAAAAGTATTGTCTACGAAAAAGACACAGACAAGATTGTCGGAAACGTTAATCCTGTTACTGGTAAACTCAGGCTAATTTCTGACAGCGGCGCTGTTGAATCAACACAAATGGCCGATCGCGCACTGGTAGGCACCACAATGCATTTGCGATACGACAATGGTGCTGGCAAAAGCGCAAGTATCGACTGGGTGAATGGCGGCGACGGTACGTTGCAGAGCCTCGGTCAATTGCGCAAACAGGTGGCCGATGAGAGAGCTTACGCCGAACTGTTGGCCAAAGGCAGCAAAGATGGACCTACCGTCGAGGCGCTTGCACGAACTAAAGTGTTAGAAGATCGATACAAAAAACTGCTTGATAATGTCGAAGACAAGGGAATTTCAGATCTATCTCTAAGCAGTGGAAAGAATAGGTTTAGTACGCTGGAACAACTCAAGGGCGGTCCACAAAGTTTCGTCAGAGCAGAAGCACTTCGACCTGAGCACGAAGCCGTTACCAAAATTGAAATTCACAAATTAAATACTGTCAATGAATGCAAGAAAGTGAGCGGGGCAATGCGCCTTGGTCACGATCACTTTTGTGTTGAGAATGGTCAAATCTTTCATGCCAAGTTTGTAAACAGCGAATGGCGTAAAGAAGAGAAAAGGCCAGCATGCGGCACACTCGGGACCAACTACACTGCTGAAATTGACGGCCATAAGATTGTTCTGCAAAATCAGGATCAGTTTCTCTTCCAGTTTACGGTCGCAGGGCAAAATGAAACTCACCGCATCATCGGCTTGGGCGCTCCACGCACTGATGCCAGCGGCAACGTAATAAGCGGAGGACTGGTCGAAGCAAAAGAGCTGCTAAAAAGAGCTGATCAATTGCAAAAAGACTCTTCAGCTGCGTCCAAAAGTTATTTTGAATCCAAGAATCTGGCTGTTGGTGGTATTGTCGATTCAGCTATGGGTGGCAGAGAGGCTCAACTGGCACAAGTGCAAAGTACCTCAGAGCACCAACAATTGGCAATTAGCCATAGCATTACCTCTCTCTTTAATGAAGGTCTAAATAGCAATTCTCAATCCAGCAGTCTCATTGATCAACGTGTCAATTCAGTTCAAAATTTTACTCGTGACATGAAACTTTCGGCTGATGATGCAACAGCTCTTTCTCAGGGCGGTCAAGACTTGCAAAAGCAAAGCGGCGAGGCTGTTGCTATGGTAGGTCTCAGTTTCGTTCCAGGTGGAGCCACTCTTTTGGCAGGAAGAATGGGTTTTGGCCTGGCCGGCCGCGGAGCTCTTACTATGATTGGAGGCGGCCTGGTATCTACTGTGGCCAGGCAAACACAGGATCTAAATACAGAAAAAGCTAAAACAAATTTTGCTTCAGGCTCGATTGAGGCGCTCACCATGTGGGCCGGCTCCGCCGGCGGTGACTATTTTGTTCATCTTAAAGAGCTGCAAAAACTGAAAGTTTTGGGTCCCCAAGCTGGTGCTCTATTAGATCCGGCTTTAAAAACGGCTCTCGCTAATCCGGCTACTTCCAAGTTACTGACAATAATGGCAAAACCCGGTGGAAACCAAGCTGTAGAGATGTTTTGCAAGGCTGCCTGCGCTCCGGTTCAGACAGCAGGATTTGCCGTTTCAGGCTCTATTCGAGAAGGAAATTTGGAGCAATTAAGTGCGGAAAAATTGGGCAAGGGCATGCTCTACATGTTCGAGGGCGATGCAACCGCAGTCATGCTTCATACTGTGCTTCCTGTGCCGGTTACGGGCTTCCAAAAATTGGTGCACGGTTCTATAGACAGTGCCGTCAATAATTTCACAAACTCGTACCTGAGCGCACAAGAAGGAGCAATCGAATCCGAAAAAAATCATATTGCCCAAGAACAACATTTGAACCGTGAGTTGATTACTGATAGCATTTTTGAGCGCTATAAAAATGATAGCCGCATAAATGCTTACAAGTTGAACAGTGCCGCCGAAGGGACTGTTGTGGGTGGATTTGCCCATCCGATAAGCCATTTTGTTTCAGAAGGCTCCAGGTATTTTAGCACCAAACACGAACCACAATCGCAGGGATTGGTGCCCATGGAGGCCGCTCGTTTAGCAGAAGCACTGCCACCACTGGCGGCGGCTAACAAACTGATCGAAAGTGAGTCGGTGCGACCTTTAATCGAAAATGGTCTGCTTACACAGTTGACTGGCAATAATGGACAGTCGATCGCCTTCAAATACAATCACGAGGGCCCAGTACCTGTGATAAATGAGATCAAACATACTGATGGCACGACTTGGCAGAGTCGAAATGGTTTGCATTGGAGCAACCCGGCCACAGGCGAAAAGTTCAGAGGCAGCTGCGAGGCTTCAGTGGACGGCTCAGTAACACTGCAGTCGGGCAACAGCACCATGCATTTTTACAGCGACGGCAAAACTAGATATATTGATCCTGCCGGTGGCGAATATCATCGCCAGGCTGGTGATATTAATTTTGTAAGAGACGCACATGGTCGCGAAACACACCTTGTCTACGACGAACAGCACCAAGTCAAATCTATGGTCGTAAGAGACCAAGAGGGCAACCAGACATGGACGCGTGATCACTCGGGCTGGCAAATTACCGATGGAGCGCAGAATTACTCGATAGAGGGAAACATTAGGGTATCGAAAGAAGGCAAAGTAGTCTTTCAAGACGCGCATGGGGTGGCCCACGTGCGCAACTTGGACGGCAGCCTCAGCGAAGGGGCACCGGAGGCGGTGGCAGCTGCTCTACCAGCCGGGAGAGCTAACATAGAGATTGGCAAAAATGGCGCAGCGCTTAAAGAGCCAAGTCATGAGCATATTAACGAGCCCGGCAATGAGCCAGCTCAAGAAACAGGTACTGGCCAAACTGGTGACAAATCAGAGCACGAACAATCAAGCACAGTCACTGCGGCAAAAGCTAGTGAAAGCGTAGGAACCACTGCAACAGATGCGATTAGCGTGCAGACCCATGATGAAAACATTCAGCGAGATAAGTTTGAATCTATTCTAAATCATCCAGAGTTCGACCAGACAATACGCGCTCACTTGCTCAACGACTTTTATAATTTTAGTGAGCGGATAATTCTCAACGGGGGCGACCGCAGCGAAATTGGCAAAACTCTGTTGCATGTAAACAGAATGCTGGAAGCCACAGAAGCAGCTGTGCCTCTTAGAGATCGGATACTGAGAGCAGAGGAGTTTCTCTGGCTAGCTGGATTGCCATTCCAGGCCAGTCAGGGGTCGAATCCGACCTGTGGTGTTACGGCTTTGCTGGTTAATCACTTACAGAGATGTCCATCAGAGGCGGCGAAATGGTTAGCCGATTTGACGACAACAGGAGAAGTTATTTGTCCGGATCTGACAGTTCTACGGCCATTTCATGTAAATAACCGTTTTTCATTCAGCGCTAGTGCCGAATCTAATAAACATTACGAGCATAGAACTAAGCCGAATGGAGAAATTATAGATGCCCATCGAGACAGAATCGAAGGCAAAAGAGTTGGTACAGTTGAGATGCTTAACCACTTGTATATAGCGGCTGGTCATGCCCATGAAACAAATTTCAAAGGACACCCGGTCGAACGCGGCAACATAGGATATTACGGCGGAGTCATATGTGATATGAGCACTCCGGTGCCAACAGAAATTGCACCTATGGTACCGGGTCCGAACGGCACCAGAGTACGCAGTAGTAACCCTGCCATGACAGTGGGACATTTGGCAAAAGCCCACGAGAAGCTTAGCGGGCGGACCGAAGAAGATATCCTTCTTCTTAATGAAAGATACAAGAGAGAGCAGCCGAGCGATCTTAGAAGTTTGTTTTCAGACAAAAATCAATTTGCTTCGCCTGAAGTCTTCGCAGAGAAACTGGTCGAGGCAGCCAGAGCTAACAAATTCCCCAAAATAATACAAATCAATGTGGGGCATGAGCCATTTCGATCGGACGGCGGTTTCGGCCAATCATATGCAGATGGCGGAGAACACATTGTTTCAATATTAGGAATCGAATGTCCCGAAGAATACATCAAGGGAGGCAACGCTAGTGGAGCTGACCATAACGCTCCGGACCCACATGAAATTTGGGTGTCCATAGACAATCAATGGAGCAAGAACAGCGAGCACATAGTAAATAAAGTAAGACTGAGTGACTTATTCATCGCCACGACCAAACCAGGTTCTCCTGAGCACCTGACAGAAATAAAGCGTCAGTTTGACCGCAATCCAGAAAATTTGGACACGCATATAGAATTGCTTCGCTGTCAGATGCTCGAACTAGAAAAAGGCAATGCCCAGGTCGATCATGAATTTGGCGGCAGTCAGACGCTGCAAAATATTAGAGAGAGCATTCAATACCTAAAGGTGTTAGAAGAACAGCGAATTTGGAATCGAGAAGACCTCTTAAACCGCAAAATTGTTCACTCAGATTTTGAAGGTGATGCTGCACCAGAACAGAAAGTCAAAGACAAACCTCTAGATTTTGCGGAACAGTTGGCCGCTTTAATTTCAAAACCAAGCCGCACGGAAGATGCACGTTTGAAGAAAATGGACAAACTTGTGGCATTGTGCGAAAAAATCGAACAACAACAAAACCCGCCAGCTGCAGCAGCGGTGCTTTCAGCTGCCGCCCCGACTGCTAAGCCCGAGTCTCAAGCTGAAGTGCGTCCTGTTAGGGCGGAACCAGAAGCTCACCCCTCCTTGGCTAAAAGCCCAGCTCGATTTAGCGAAGCCAAAGATTCTAATACATACGATCTAATCGCTTATCGGCACCTACATGTGGAAGCGCACAAGTGTTTTCAGGACAATGTCATCCGTAAATTTGTTAGAGACATTGGGGCACTAACTAAGGACTGGGAGCCTTATGACGCCACACGCAGTAAATTAACTGAAAATGAGTTTGTCGAGCAGAAAAGAGATATTTTACAGAATGGCTTGGAGAAGATGTTTAAAGATTTAGATGTAGTACCACCAGTGCTCCACATTGTCGAAGACTCTGTGTTAGGTAACGATGGTGCGGCCTACTTGCTTGGTCAAGGCATAATCCAGATCAAAGAGAGTCGATTATTGACCGGTTCCATAAGAATTGAAGAGATAGGTCATGAAGGCCTTGGTCATCAAGTTCAAGAGCACTTGGTTGCAGAAGTAGGAATTCTCGATGCCCTTAGAGCGGCAGGATATAAGAACCTCGACGGATTGACGTCTATGGAGAAGGTTGGCGAGTCCGACCGTCTTAAATTGACTGACGAAGGAAAGCAGATTTGTAGAGACGTGGCAGATTTGAGCGCTAAAGGTATCGCCAGACCTTCGATTATTTACTCTGGGACAAATGCCGAATTTATAGAGAAAGTGCTACTAGCTTCACAACCCTGGCTAGAAGAAAAGTTGAAACTTTCAACTGCTGAGTTACAGGCCGACAAAGAATATGATCGGGGTCAGAAGTTGGGTTTCAATTTCAAAAACCGTAGAGAGCACGGAGATGAAGAGGAGAAAGCTTGGGGCAATTTGTTGTCATATCTAGAACTCAGTTCAGCAAAAGAGAATCTTGTAGGAGCCGGATATGTTGAGGCTCTCTTTTCGAAGAATCCGACACTACCTGAAACGTTTAGGCCCCAGACCTTTTTTGAGGCACTAAAGTCACAAAACAATCGTAAGCACTTATTTGGATATGATCCGCTAGATGCAAAATTACTGGAATCGCGGTTTTCTAAAGATGAAAATCAAAATAGAGTTGAATTGGAGGCTTCTAAAGACAAAGTATTCGACGATTTTATGCGAGATCCAAAATTAGCAAAAGAGCGCGTCGACTTCTTTACCGCAATAATCGAAGACTTAGCCTCGACTGATATGAAAACGCGGGAATCCTCTCGACTGGCATGGAAAAATATTATTCGTGAGGCAAATACAGGGCATAACGCTCCGGTGCCTTTGCATCCAACTGTAGAAGCGCGCATTGAGCTTAAGGCATGCATGTATTTGTTTGCTCATTTTCAAGAAAGCAATAACAAAAAAGGGGGCATCTACAATCAAATGTTGACTGAGGCAATGTTTGAAGGCAGACGAGGCGCAAACATCGGAGACCTTAGCAAAGAAGCGTTCAAAGAAAAACTGCCGGTGATTGTACTCAACTTGATGCGCGACAATATTTTGGTCAGTCGGATAAAAGAAATGAATAGGTACTTGGGCAATCGTTACGAGATGGAGGCGCATTACATACACCATCGCATGATGGACCTAATGAAAAATAACGATCTGATGGATAAAGCAGACGAAAATTATGCTGAAATGACTGAGCGTCAAGAAAAATATTCTAAGCTTTTGACCCCTCATCCCGGAAAAACGGACAGCGAGACAGTTACCGAAGTAAACCAAACACAACAAACACAACAATCACAACCCGATACATATCAGCCAGTAAAAGAAGAATCGTTAAATGACCTAGCACCCGCTCCAGTGGTAAGAAAAATATCGCTAGGACTCGGGCCTTACGGCATCAAGCCTGAAGATAAAGAAAACAAATAGATAGCAGCAATTAGTGAGTGGCGGCGATAAGGACAACACATCGTTGCTGTTGAGTTGTTCACCGTCGCTCCGGAAAGTTGTAAGTGTAGCGCCCAAGGTGATGAAACTTTCTTTGTTACAGAGCCGGTTAAAACAGATCGCCTGCCGATAACCATGAAGGTAAAGAGCATCGATCTCGATTTAAGTACAGGTGAAGTTAGATACGAGACCATGGACAGTGCGGCCAGTATCACCCTAAAAAGCCGCAAGCTGTCAAGCTAGAAGCGTCCCTGGTTTCGGTTCCGGCAAATCGGTGGGTTTCAGATCTTTTTTAGCGTCTGGTTTTCCACGACGAATTATTATTTCTTGGCCATTGGCTCTATGCTCAGTGATGGTGCCATCAGGGCTGTAGGTGACCGAGTGCGTGGCGCTAGTGCGCTGAGTTAATTTACCGTCGCCGTCTACCTCGAATTTAAGTCCGGGGGCCGGTTCTCCTGCTATTTTCGGTTGCTTGTACCAGAGATGGTTATTGACGTCGGCTACCCCGCGGTCCTGGCTGTAGACTACAGGCTCATAACCCTTTTGGGTAATGGTCACTTCACTTAAATTGCCTTTGGCGTCCCTCTGATAAGTGCGCTTGTCGCCATGAAAATCAGTTACTTCATGCACCCGGCCAGCGCTATCTCGAGTGATTGTAGCGCCAGTTTTTGCGTCAAATCCTGACTTCTGGGCCTCTGTGCCAGGTCTACTTTCGCTGCTGTCGCCATTATGGTGGCTATCTTTCTTATAGCCCGGGCCATGTTCCCACTTGTCCAGTTGCCCTGGTTTTGTGCGGGCGACAATCTTGCCGCTTTCAGAATCGACTAGATATTTGCTGTCTACTTGGCCGGTCTGGTCGCGCTGAATCAATAGCAGGCGACCGCTCTTGTCGAAACCGACTAACTCTAATGCCGAAGAAGCAAGTGGACCGCCTGGCTTATGCAGTTCGTTGTTGAGGAGCTTGATGCGATGGCTGGCTTCGGCGAGCCTATGAGCTTCTGCGGCTGTTTCGGGCTTAGCTTCGTGAGCCTTGTCTTTTGTGGGGCCAGCATCTTTCGCCGCAGCGTCTTTGCTTTGCAACCCTTCGGGGGCTCGATTAAATGTGTCAAGGGGCGCTGTCTTTGCAGGCCCGTCACCCCAAGCGTTGCGCGCCATGTCTATGACACTTTTCTTGCCAGTCTCATCTTTTGCTGCTGTATCTTTCAGTATCTGCTCGCCAAAAGAATGCTCTTTCATTCAGTACCTACTTGAATCTCTAGTTCGTCTTTGCCTGTCTGTTTGTCCGTCGGGTTATATTGACATTATTGAGATCCTACCCTGGTTACTAGCTCTCTAATCTTGCTTCTACTGGCTAGCCAAGCTCTACTAACTTGGCGTGTGCGCTTGATAGACCTCGATTTTGTGAAAGACAAAGATAGTTTGTTAGTGGTAATCTGAAGTGGTATGCCTAGGGTTTTAGTAGTTGAAGATAATGTTGATTTGACCAATGTGGTTCGTTCTCTATTGGAGTTCGAAAACCATAGTGTCGATATCTTTCATACTGGCACAGAGGGCCTCGTTAGCATTCTGGCTAATCCCTACGATTTGGTAATTCTTGATTGGGATTTACCTGGGGTCAGTGGCCTCGAGATTTTAAAACAGTTCCGCCAGCGTGGAGCCAGAACGCCAGTAATAATGCTGACTGGCCGAAGCACCGTAGAAGATATGGAAGCTGGCCTTGATGAGGGAGCTGATGATTATTTAGCCAAACCTTTCAACATGAAAGAGTTAGGGGCGCGGGTGCGGGCTCATATCCGGCGAGCGGGTAGTGCCACTAATGATAGTATCATTCTTGGTGATATTGACATTGATCTGATCAATAAGAGAGTGACTAAGGGCGGCCGTACCCATAGTTTGCCTGAGCCTGAATTCCAGCTGCTAGAGCTTGCCGCTAAGTATCCGCATATTCGGCCAACAAGTGACGACCTGCTTGCCTCCATCTGGTCTGGCGATGCTGAGAAGAGTGAGCCCAAGCTGAAGATGGCAATTAGAAAGTTGCGCAAGAAGTTTGATCCCAAGGGCAGCCTTATTTTTAGTCATCTCTATCCTGAAGTTCGAGCTGAAGGGGCAACTCCGTTTTCAAAAGAATTGATTGAGGCAGATCTTGATAGCGATCCTTATCTTGGCACCATATTCAATGGCAAGTATGAATTGGTCGAACTGATCGGCGGTGGCGGCAGCGGCTTGGTTTATCGTGCCAAGCAGCTTAATATCGGCAGCAGTGTTGCCCTCAAGGTATTGCATCTGAAAGCCATGGCACAGGCCGATACATTGCAGCGTTTTCAACGGGAAGCACGAGTCACTGCCCTGTTGTCGCATCTCAACATTGTCGCTGTACGTGACTTCGGTGTGGCCGAGCAAGGCCAGCCCTATCTTGTTATGGAGTTCGTAGATGGTGCCAGTCTGGCTGAGTATCTTAAGCAGTATGGTCGCCCGCCTTTGCGGGAAGTGATTGATATTTTTTCACAGGCTTGCTCTGGTCTTGAGCATGCTCATCAAAAAGAAATTGTTCACCGCGATATCAAACCAAGTAATTTGATGCTTATTCACAACGGCGATGACGGTGTAATCGTTAAGCTTGTAGACTTCGGCTTGGCTCGTTCAGTTAATGTCAATCAGGTTGATCAAATTACACAAATAGGCGATGTGCTTGGCAGTCCTGCTTATATGAGTCCTGAGCAAGCCCGTGGTGAGCTGCTTGATAGAAGAACAGATATTTACTCTCTTGGCTGTGCTTTGTTTGAGACTCTGCAAGGTAATCCGCCTTTCAATGGTAAAGATTCAGTAGATATTTTGGTTAAGCAGATTACTACTGATGCTCCAGAAATGACTCTGTATGGCCTTGCACCAGTTTTGCAGGTGAAGCTAAATAAGATTGTTGCTAAGTGTTTGGCTAAAGACAAAGAAAATCGCTATCAGTCTGCCTCTGAGTTGAAAGAGGCCCTGGGTCAAGTTATGGCAGGTAATAGCGTAACCGAGAGCTTAAAGGCCGATGCGCCGACAGAGCCTGTGAAAGCAGATATTTGGTCCGGCCGCAGAGAAGAATTACTTTCCTGGTTCAATCATCGCTTTAAGCATTAAGCTGCAATCAATTTGTCACCGGCAGTAGGTCAATATGATATGCTGTCTGCCCCCTTTGAGGATATGGCAGTGAGTTTGACAGCGGCTCAACCTAAGACGGCTTCACTTAGCAGCAGTGAGGCCTACGACATTGGCCTGGAGGCATATACCTTCTTCTATCCGCTCTTGAGTATGGAGATTACCCGTCGCCAGTGTATCAATCTTGATGCCGGTGTCAGGCCGGGTTCTGGTCCATCTAACTATTTCTCTCACATGCGTGCCTATCCCGAGGCTGATTTTAGGATTGTTGTTCGCCCTAACTTTGACACGCTCTACTCTATTACCTGGTTTGATCTTTCTGCCGAGCCGATTGTGCTTTCGATTCCAGATGCGAAAGGGCGTTATTACTTAATGCCTATCCTGGACATGTTTACTGACGTTTTTGCCAGCCCCGGCTGGCGTACAAGCGGTACTGGCGAGCAGCACTTGGCTATCTGCGGGCCCGCTTGGAGCGGCAAATTGCCCGCTGGTGTTGAACGTATTGATTCGCCCACTAAGTATGCCTGGTTGATCGGTCGCACAAAGACTGACGGGCCTGATGACTATGCTGCTGTTCATGAATTCCAAGACGGTTTGCAGTTAACTCCGCTTTCGCAATTTGGTTCAACCGCTGCCCGTGCTATTCCTAAAGTGAAAGTTGACAGTTCTGTTGACATGACTACTCCACCTCTTGAGCAAGTCAATCAAATGTCTGCTGAAAAGTATTTCTCTCTGGCAGCAGAGTTGCTCAAAGAGAATGCTCCTCACATCACTGATTGGTCTATTCTGGCCCGCATGAAAAAGATTGGCATAGTGCCCGGTCAAAGTTTTGACATGAATGCTTTGAGTGCTGACAATCAAAAGGCTGTGGCTCAAGGTGCTGCCGATGGCTTGAAGTTGATGCTTGAAAAACTGCCAACTCTTGGTCGTCGAGTCAATGGCTGGAATATGAACACCGACACCATGGGTGTTTATGGCAACTATTATCTCAAGCGAGCAATTGTAGCTATGGTGGGCCTTGGTGCCAATCAACCCGAGGATGCTGTTTATCCCCTCAATGTTGTCGACGCTGACGGTAAGCCGCTAAACGGTGCCAACAACTATGTAATGCATTTCAATAAAGAGGAGCTGCCGCCAGTTGATGCTTTCTGGTCGCTGACCATGTATGACAAAGACGGCTTCCAGGCTGCCAATGTTTTGAATCGTTTTGCCGTTAGCTCATGGATGCCCTTTAAGTACAATGCTGATGGTTCGCTAGATCTCTACATTCAGAATAAAACTCCTGGGGCAGATAAAGAAGCCAATTGGCTGCCTTCCCCCCTCTGTGAATTAGGGCTGACAATGCGCCTCTATGCGCCGAAGACAGCAGTTTTAACTGGGGTGTGGAATCCACCGGCAATTAAGAAAGCAAACTAGCCAGTCGGTCTGCGCGATTGGAATAAATTAGTTGCCACTTTAGTAAAGTAAGGTGGCAGCTATTTTTTTGACGTAAGATAGGCAAAATTGAAGGAGAAGGAGCAACCGTGACCGAGAGTAAAAATAGATCAGGCGCTGTCACAATTTCTCAATCTGATCAGCCGAGCACTGAAGAAGTGGCCGCTGTTACGCAGATTCTCAACAACAACAATTTGCGCTATGGCTATCAGTGGGCTTCAGTACCCCTGAGCGTTGTGCTCAAAGATGCTCAAGGAAAGCTTGTGGGTGGCTTAATTGGCTCGACTAATTGGGGTTGGCTGCATGTCGATCTGTTGTCGGTGGAAGCGAATTTGCGAGGCCTCGGTTATGGCTCGAAACTACTTGAAACTGCTGAGAACATTGCTCGTGAGCGCGGTTGCACTTTTGCTTACCTTGATACCTTCAGCTTTCAGGCCCAGGCTTTTTATGAGAAGCATGGCTATGAAGTTTGGGGCAGTCTTGAAGATTTTCCTCTTGGTGCCAGTCGCATTTATTTGAAGAAGAGTTTGTCAATCAAGTGAGGAAGATTTTGAAATATTTGCCCCAGTCGGTGTTGATGACAGCTCTTTCTTTGGCTCTGTCTTTTGCCCCTTTTTATAGTCAGGCGGCTTCAGCCAGTGACTCTAAGGCGGTATCAAAATCTAAGCTAAAGTGGCGAGACTTTGATCAATCGATTTTTGCTGAGGCAAAGCGCGATCATAAGTTTGTTTTGCTCGACCTTGAGGCCGTGTGGTGCCATTGGTGTCATGTCATGGACGGTGAAACCTATAGTGACGCTGCTGTGCAGAAATTGCTTAACTCTAAGTATATTTGCGTGCGGGTTGATCAAGATGCCAGGCCTGATTTGAGCAATAAGTATGAAGAGTATGGCTGGCCAGCTACAATTATTTTCAACGAAAACGGTGGTGAGATCGTCAAACGATCTGGCTATATTAATCCTGCGAGAATGGCTCGATTGCTCAGCGCAATCATCAAGGACCCTAGCCCTGAGGAAGTTTCTTCTTCTTCTTCTTCTTCTGGAGCTACTGCTGGCGCTGCCGCCTCCTCCGATAATGGAAAGAATGGACTGACTTCGGTATTGCGTCAAGAGCTGATTGGTAAGCATGTCAGTGGCAATGACTCTAAATATGGTGCCTGGGGGACGTATCAAAAGTTCCTTGATTTCGACTCGGCTGAATATGCCATGGTTCAAGGGCTGGCTGGCGATAGTGAATCCAAAGTTAGAGCAATGGCTGCTCTTGATGGCGAGTTGAATTTGCTAGACCCTGCATTTGGAGGGGTTTATCAGTATTCGACTGATGGCGACTGGGCTCATCCTCATTTTGAGAAAATCATGCAAACTCAAGCCGAGAATATGCGCTTGTATGCTCTTGCTTATCGGCTCTATGGCGAAGAACGTTATCTCAAGGCGGCGAAGGCCATTGCTCGCTATCTGCAAGAGTTCTTGAGCGCTCCCGATGGTGCCTTCTATACCAGTCAAGATGCCGACTTGGTTTCAGGAGTTCATAGTGGTGAGTATTTCACCCTCGATTCTGCTGCCAGACTGAAGCAGGGCCTCCCTCGTATCGATAAGCATTGCTATGCTCGCGAGAATGGTTGGGCTATTAATGCCATGGTTGAGTTGTATCTAGCCAGTGGCGATAAGCAGTATCTCGATCGAGCCATAACTACAGCGCAATGGGTTATGGCTAATCGTCAGTTAAAGCTCGGTGCAGCTACGCAGCTCGGTTTCGGGCACGGCGAAAGTGATAAGGCTGGACCATTTCTTGGTGATAGCCTGGCAATGGCGAGAGCTTTTCTTTCGCTCTACCGAGCCACAGGCGAGCGCAAATGGCTGAGCCAGGCTGAGCTAACTGCTAATTTTATTGATAGTGAGTTTAAGCAGTCTATTGCCAGCACGACCATCGACGAGAATGTCCAGCTGGCTCGCTGTGCCAATTTACTCTATCAATATACTGGTGAGAAGAAGTACAGAGCGCTGGCGGAGCAGGCCCTGGCTTTTCTTGCTTTGCCTGAGACCGCTCGTCGCCGCAAAATATTTGTGGCGGGAATTCTCTTAGCCGATCAAGAGTTGGTAGCTGAGCCGATACACATAACCATTGTTGGCTCAAAGGCCGATGCCCAGGCAAGAGAGCTCTTTACCGCTGCTGCTGCCTTGCCTGCCCCATATATGCGGGTGGAGTGGTTCGATGCAAAAGAAGGGCCCTTGCCTAACACGGCCCTGGAGCTACCACAGCTGCCCAAGGCTGCAGCATTTCTCTGTGGCAACGGTCGCTGTTCCACTCCTGCTTATGATGTCGCTGCCCTCAAACGCTTATTTGAGCGGGCCAGTAAAACAGTAGCCAAATGAATTGCTAGATCACTGAGCGATGGAATGCCCTAAGGGGATCTAATATACTTAGGGACGGTTGCTGTTAATTCTGACCGCCGTCATTGAGGAGCTGTGAACCCAAGACTTCTAAATAAGTCATTTCTACTTAAGTCATTTCTACCAGTGGCCGCTGGCTTTGGCCTGCTCGTCAGTCAGTTTATTGGCTTATCTTTTATTTGTTTGCCAGCAATTACCATGTTGCCGGCTAGTGCCGCCACTAATGAGGTCAATCGGCCCACCTCTAGTGGATTTGATCAGACATATGCTCTCTTTGGGCGCGAGCTGAGTAAATATTTGGAGAATGGCAACGTTCACTACAAGCGCTGGAAAGAAGATCCGGCCGGTCTTGATCAGTTTTTACAAAGTCTTGCTGATTTGCCAAAGCAAGAATATGAGCGCTTTTCCACTGAGCAGAAAAAGGCGTTTTGGCTCAATGCTTACAATGCCATAACCATAAAAGTAGTACTGGACAACTATCCAATTAAGGGCAGCCAGTCGCAGTATCCGCCTAGTAGCTTTAGGCAAATACCTGGTGAATGGGAAAACGGTAAGTTCAAAATAATGGGAGCCCCTGTCACGCTCTACGAAATTGAACATGAAAGATTGCGCCATGAGTTACCCGATCCAAGGCTGCATTTCGCTGTGGTATGTGCTTCCAGAAGCTGTGCAAAGCTTTCAGCACAGCCCTTTGTGGCCGATGACCTCGATAAACGCCTTGACCAGTGCACTCAAGACTTCTTTGCTAACCCCAAGAATCTCACTGTTAATCCGCGTACTGGGGTAATTCGAGTCAATAAGATCTTTAGCTGGTTTACTCTCGATTTTGCTGCTAAGGCTGGTTATGCCAAGCGCACTTTCCCGCCACCTATGGATGAAGACATCATCGCGTCCTACGTCAGCTTCTATGTGCCAACGGACGAGCGTGATGTTATAGCTAAGTTTCGTTCGCAAGATAAGCTCGTGCTCGACTACTTGCCCTACGATTGGTCGCTAAACGACGCCGATGAAGCCAAATAAAAATAGCAATAGATTCTAAGCTTGGGCTGGTTTGAAGTAGCGGTCAATTACGGCGTAAATCGCCTCTTTGGCGCCAGGTGATGGATGGTTCTCTGCTTGTAGCGTGAGGAAGCCGCTGAAGCGGTCAAGGGCGGCCTGGGGAATGGTGGATTGATTCTTGGTCAGGCCGTGGGCGCCAAGAACATCATTGTTGCACTCCATCAGGTTGGCAATATTTTTTAGTCCGGCAGCTGTTATTGGCGCATTGCGTCCTTCGATGGTGGCGAATGCCCCTAGCGTGGAAGCGGCTACGGCCTCTACTGGCCGTTCTTTGCCATTGACCGTGCTTGAAATCGCATCGAAAGCTTCATTGCCTTGAGCCTGGCGGTTGTCGCGACCAGCTTGATAGTGCTCAGGGCTGAGTTGAGCCTGGCTAATCTGCTCGTTACTGTGTTGAAAGTTGTCTGCAGATCCTGAATGTTCCAGTGCGCTCATGGTTGCTCTCCCGGTCAAAAATAAAGATTGAAAGATTCGGCAGTCCTCTGGACGGCGAAAATTCAATAGTCAACGCTCTCTATTGTATGTACCCGATATTGGCGTTAATTGGGCAGCCATTGGCTTAATTTAATACTTGACTTGGGGGTTTTCCCCACTGGAGGCGCTTTCTGCGGCGAAATCGCCGTGTAAAGCCGCCATTATGAAGTTGGTGGCGATTGCCTGACGCAAGCCGATGCCGATTATAGGTGCTGGGTCGGGTAGGGCGCTATTGAATGATAGATTGGCATTGTTGTCGAAGTGACCAACCAGGTGCAATACGCGTCCTTCGCCAAAAGGAAAGCTCAGGGCTAATATGCCGAGTTGATCCGCGTCTAGGCGCATAAGATCGCGACTGCGGGCCAGTACTTGTACTGATTTGCCTCGGATCACTCTGACGATTTGACTTTTATCTTCCAGCTTCCAATGCGCCACATGGGGCACGCCCGCTAGTAATATTGGGTCTTGATCTACGACAACGGCATCGACCACTCTATCTTCTGTGTCACAGCCATTCCATTCAACGTAACCAGGAAAGGCTTTTTTTAAGCACGAATCAAGGGCCCAGTCGGTGCTTAGGAGATAGCCACCTTTGGCAACAAATTGACGCACGCATTGGATTGAAGCTTCGCTCAAATCGCAACCGCAGTTGATCACCAATATTTTGCTGCTGGATAAATCAGTCTGTGGCAGTTTGTCTTGGGTGATTTTTGTAGAAGGGAGGCCAAAATTGCGCAAAATATGGCCGCAATCGTCCCATTTCCCTTTGACTTCAACTACTGTTGTCTTAGTAAATTGCGCACTCTGGCCAGGGTGTGAGCGCTCGAGCCAGGCTTTGAAAAGCGCTGGTTGGACCGTGGTAGTTTTGGCCTGGTCAAGGTAGGGGGCTTGTTGTAAAAATTGAGCAGCCATACCATCTAAGCCGCGGTTTGGCCGTTGCCTGGCGCTGGCGCGCATTGTCGCAGAACTGACACCGCCAGTGATGCGCATGGTGCCATTGCTGTTAACTTTTAGTACCGGTGCTGGTGGCGTGATGTCGAGAGCTGAATTGTCGTCATCTCTGCTACCTCGACCTGTGTTTTGTTCAGTCGCTGAGTCGGTCTGCTCGTCACCCTGGTCGCGGTTGCCCCGTAGTTGTCTCATTCGGGCTGGTTGGACACTGCGATCGTCTACATAGCTTTCGTCTGGCACCGGTGTGACCGGGGGGCGCCTTGTCCTGGCTTTGTTCAAGGGAATTTCATCAACATCGCCGTCAATCCAGTCGGAGGCCTGAACCCTTTCGCCGGCAATTGCCAGGCTCAAGGCAACAGCAAGAACCAATGCTGTTGGTCTATAAAAAGCTAGTGACCGCCTCGATTTGTCCACACCGAACCTGCTTGACTGGGTGGCCAATCAATGACTAGTAATTGACTGCCAATAGATAAGCTAGCACAAAACTTGGGAATCTTGTATCACTGGTGCGATAGCTTATGGACTTGCCCAGCTAGCCCGTTAGAGTTTTGCCTGAAATTTTGGCAGGGGCTAGTGCCACTGCCAACATTGAACTAATTATGGTTGGGCTAGTTATGGTTGAACTAGGCCCGCTTGCGCTGGTTCTCGTCGTTGCGGCGTACATCGTTGTCGCTGTCGTTTATGGCGCGACGCAGTGAAGCTAGAGCTGTTAGGTTTGGCCAGATAACAGCTTTCATTTCTTCGAACTGGTACTCACCAATTTCGTGCTGATCATAGCGGCGGCAGACATCTTCCCAGAGTTGAAAAAGCGTCTTGGGGCAGCATGTTTCGCGTGCCCGTTTTTGATATTCGAGTAGGTCAAAAGCTTCGATGGTCGTACCCTCCAACTAGTAAGCCGGGGCTTCTCTTCTTAGGATGCGTGCAAGTTCGACCCGTGTCAAGTAAGACTTCTGTATGATCGTTTTGTTCCGCAAAAATCTACTGACACAAGCTTTGATTCGGGGTTAGAGGAACGCTTGTACACTGAGGGCTTTGCGACTCTTCCACCAGTTCGCCTAAATTTGATTCAGCAAAAGCTTTTTCAACTTGGGCAATAGCAGCCGATAGTCTCTTATGTAGAGGGCAGAGATTGAGGCCATGCGATTTTATATCGAGAGGGCAGGTAGTAATTTTGTCTACCGGATCGACTGCATTGACGACGTCAAGGATCGATATATCTTTTGGTTCTCTAGCTAAAACGAAGCCACCGCCAATGCCGCGTTGGGAGTTGATTAGTTTGCGTTTTACCAGTTGCTGCATGATTTTGCTTAGGTAGCCTGGTGGCACTTTTGTAGTCTCGGCTATAGCCTGACCAGTGGCGGCAGAATTTTGCATGGCCAGAAAGACCATTGCTCGTAAGGCGTATTCAGCAGTTTGAGAAATCATGGTTGCCTCTTCGTAAACAATACTACCTTTATATACACATTACCACGCCACGGGCGTTTGCGGCCTTGACAGGGCACCTTTAAGTGCTATTATGGACATAAAGGTATATTTGATGTTAATAAGCGAGGGCAGGGTAATGAAATTCATTTGCACACTCTGTAATTATGTATTGGAAGAAGCTCAAGGATTGCCAGCTGGTGGCATAGAGCCAGGAACTAAGTTTGATAACTTGCCAGAAGATTGGAAATGTCCTGATTGCGCTGCTGCCAAGGAATACTTCCAGTCTTGCTCGTGTGTCAGTTTGCCGGTGTATGAAGCGACAAAAGTGGCACCGACACAGGCCCGTAAGCCAGCCCATACCTGTACATAGATTGTTTAGTTAAAGTGAACTAAGTCTGCATAGAACGAGAGGCCATAGGTGACTGCCATGAGAGATTTTAGGAGCGAAACAGTAGGAATGCTGGTGGCTGAGCAACCCCTTCGAGCGGCTGTCTTTGACCATTTTGGTATCGATTATTGTTGCGGCGGAAGGCAGACTCTTCTTGCTGCTTGTGAGCAGGGTGGTATTGCCCCTGATACTGTAATTGCTAGTCTTGTCGACAATGATGCCAAGGTTGAGGTTGACCAAAGCGCGCTGAATTGGCTCAATGCCAGCTTAACAGAGTTAGCTAATCATATCGAGCAAACTCATCACGTCTATTTGAAGAGTGAGTTGCCGCGACTTCAGGCTCTAGCTGACAAAGTAGCTAAAGTTCACGGGGTACGTGAACCAAGGTTGGTTAAAGTGGCAGCTATTTTCTCCGCAATGAGTGAAGAGCTCTTAGAGCATACTGCCAAAGAAGAGTTGGTTCTCTTCCCCTTTATGCGTTTACTTGATCAGGGTAAAGGCCGGCCTAATGCCCCGTTTTCTACAGTCGCTAAGCCTGTTACTTGTCTTGAGTCTGAGCACGATGATGCTGGTGCTGCGCTGATGCAATTGCGCCAATTGACCGATCAATACGTGCCGCCAGAAGGTGCTTGTACCAGTTGGCAGGCTTTGCTGGCAGGGCTAGCGCACCTTGATCAAGATTTGCGCATTCACATACACAAAGAGAATTCGATTCTTTTTCCTTTGGCTGTGAAAACCGAAGCTTTAGCTCTTTGTTAGAAAGCACTTACGGAGTATCACAAGGATTATGACCATGACAATTACAGAAGAAACCACAGTTAAAGACATCCTCGAAGCCTACCCTGGTGCTGTTGTGGTCTTCGAAAATCACGGAGTTAGCGTTCCCTCGCAATGCGACGAAAGCATTTTGGATACAGAACTTGGTATCTGTGACAGCATGTGTCATATTGATGATTTAGATGCGCTCATGCGCGATTTACAGTTATTTGTTAACACTAAAACAGGAGCTTAGTTATGTCGTTGAACGTTGCATTATTGAGAGAGACTTTCGAGCGGGTTAAGGTAGAAAACGGTGGTGCTACGGCACTAGGTATGGCTTTCTATAAAAGACTTTTCGAAAAGTATCCATCAGTAAAACCACTTTTCCATACACCGCCTGAAGAGCAGCATAAAAAACTTGTAGCTTCTTTGGGGGCAATTGTTGGAGGTGTAGAGCAACCTGAGCGGCTTTTACCTTACTTGCATGCTATGGGCGTTCGGCACTTAAAATATAAAACAGAGAATGCTCACTATGGTGCTGTTGGTGAGAACCTTTTAGCCGTTCTTTCTGAACACCTCAGCAAAGAAGGCAAGTGGACTCCTGAGATGCACGAAACCTGGGAAGCTGCTATTGGTGTTGTAGCCAAGACAATGATTGAGGCTGCGGATAATCCAGAGGCTTACAAGGACGAACTGGCCAAGATGGGCTATGAGCAAGATGGCTTTCGTAAGAACGACAACGAGCCATGGCTTGAAAGAAACGCTACACCGGTCTAGTTGACAATTGAGTTGAACATAAGTGAGTGAGGGAGTGCTAGCATTCCCTCACTCACTTCACCGGCGACCAAATACTAAGAGGATTTGTCTATGTCTTGGAGATGGAAGCTGTCAGTGCTTTTCGTTCTGATTGCCGGTTTTTCTACCCTGATTTTTATGGGGCACGAAACTACTAATCAAGCGCCGCCGATACCAGACAGAGTGCTTGATTCAGCCGGTGCTGTGCTTTTCACTGGCAGCGATATTTTGGCCGGTCAGGGCGTTTTTCAAAAGTATGGTTTGATGGATGTCGGTTCGTTCTTTGGCCATGGTGCCTACAACGGTCCGGATTTTTCAGCCGATTATCTCCACAGGCAAGGCGAGATTGCCTTACAGCAATTGGCTCAGAAGCGCTTTCACAAGCCTTACGCCGAGCTTGATGGTGGTTCTCGCGGCGACTTAGAGAGTACGCTGCAGAAAGAACAGAAAGTTAATCGCTACGACGATCAAGCAAAGACGCTGACTTTTACTGATGGCCAAGCAGAAGGCTATCGCCAGTTGACTGCTTACTATGACACCGAATTTGGTGTCGGTCGAAAATTGCCTCTGCCCAGTAACTATATTGCCGACCCTAATGAGCGTTTACAGCTCAGCCGCTTCTTCGCATGGGGGGCATGGGTTTGCAATACTAATCGCCCTGGCAAAGACTATACCTACACAAACAACTGGCCACCAGACAAGCTAGTTGGCAACGGCCCCAATTGGCAAATCTTCTTTTGGAGTGCCATGAGTCTAGTGATGCTGGTTGGTGGTATTGGACTGACCCAATTTCTTCTCAGCGCCTTTCCTGGTTTAGGCTGGGCACCAGACGGCAAGGGCCTAGTAGACAACGTCAAAACTTATCAACCATACCGCTCGCAGACTTCTCTCTATCCCTATTTCGTAGTAGTAGTCTTGCTGTTTCTTTTTCAGACTTTTTTTGGCATTGTTACTGCTCACTACATTGTTGAGAATGGTTTCTATGGCTTTGATATTCGCAGCATCTTTCCTTACAGCATCACTCGCAGTTGGCATTTGCAGTTATCTATTTTTTGGATTGCTACAGCCTGGCTGGCAGCTGGAATGTTCATGGCGCCTATGTTATCGCGATACGAGCCCAAGGGACAGCATTGGTTAGTCAAAGCTTTGTTTGTGGCAATTCTCATTGTTGCCGTTGGTAGCATTGCTGGAGAGTGGCTTGGCATCAAGAATATGCTCGGTAGTCTCTGGTTCTGGTTTGGCCACCAAGGTTGGGAATATCTAGAACTCGGTCGTTTCTGGCAGGCCCTTTTAACTGTGGGCATGGTGCTCTGGGCTTTCATTGTCTACCGCAGCATTAGTCCTTTACTCAAGGGCAAAGATCACGGCAGCTTGCCTTATATGCTGCTTTACGGCGTGATGGCTATACCGCTATTTTTTAGCTTCGGCATGATGTATCACCCGGGAACTAACTTTGCCGTCGCTGACTTTTGGCGCTGGTGGGTGGTGCACCTCTGGGTGGAGGGCATTTTTGAGTTGTACACCACAATTATTGTGGCCTATTTCTTTTGCAGTCTTGGTATGGTGTCGGAGAAATCAGCTCTTTCTGTCATTTATATCGATATTATTCTCTACCTCGGTAGTGGCATTGTTGGTATTGGACACCACTATTACTGGACCGCGCAACCGGCTATTAACATGGCGCTTGGTGCCATGGTATCGGCCTTGGAAGTTGTTCCACTGACGCTTTTGACTATGGACGCTTGGAAATTTATTGAGCTAGCCAAGGTGGACGGGTCGATCAAGAATTTTTCGCACTATTGGGCGATGATGTTTTTGATTGCCGTGGGCTTTTGGAACTTCCTAGGGGCTGGTGTTTTCGGCTTCCTCATCAATACACCAATTGTTAGCTATTACGAGCACGCTACTTACCTCACTTCAAATCATGGTCATGCCGCCATGATGGGTGTGTACGGCATGCTAGCTGTGGCTGCGGTGCTCTTCTCTACTCGCTATCTCATGACTGAGAATGTTTGGAGTAATCGCTTAGCTGGGCTTTCATTCTGGGGTTTGAATATAGGCTTGTTACTTATGCTGGTTCTCAATATATTTCCAGCAGGCGTGATTCAAATGATTGCCAGTTATGAGAACGGCTTCTGGTTCGCTCGCAGTCCTGAGTTTATTCATTCACAAGTGTTTCAGACTTTGACCTGGCTAAGAGTTGCTGGCGATCTCGTGTTTGTATTTGTTGGTGTTTTGCCTTTGGTTTTGCTTGTGGTACGCGGAATGTTTAGTCGCAGACCGGCGTGTGCGGAGCCGGTTGAGGCTGTAAAGGCATAGGGCTTCAAGAGATACAGCTAAAACCCCGGCGGGCCCAAGTCTTTCGACTTGAGCCCGCCCCTTATCTGGAAAAATTGTTCGAACTGGGTTGTTAGTCTGGCGAGTAAGTGTCGCAATGCGGTACGGTTTCATAGAGGATGTTGTTTAGAGCCGATTTCAAGGCGTTTGACAAAGCTGCAAGTTTTGATTTGAGTTCATTTGCAAGGTTTGTAGGTTTTTTAGCCAGTGCTTTCTTTAGTGAGTCGTCAGAGCGGGCCGGCTGAAGTTTGATTAAATCGATTTCGCTAAGATAGCGCACTTCGTTCAGGCTTATCTTTTGAAATGATTTGAGTTCAAGTACATCAACACGTGCCATGGGGGTCTTCCTCGTTGCTACCGTTTTGTTCGATAGTATGAGTCTATGTTCCAAATGTGGCAAAGTTGTGGAACTGAGAAAGTATTTTGAAGTTAGAGCGATAACGGTTTAACTTTTAGCCTGTGGTCAAATCCATCTGCGGATCAAACTTATAGCCCACGCCGTGGACGGTCGACAGGTTTGAGGGCTGTCCTTCGACATCAAGCTTCTTGCGCAAGCGCTTTATATAGGTGCGGATGGTCTCAGGTGAGGCCTCATGGTCTGAAGCCCAAACTCTGTCAATTAATGTTTCTGGGCTGAAGACCTGATTGGGGTGGCGCATAAAAAATTCCAGTAAGGCAAATTCTTTGGGCAAAAGTTGAACTTCCTTGCCTTGGTTGGTTAGTTTGAAATTGTTGACGTCCATCTCTAGCTTTCCCACTTTCAGGCTGGTGCCCTGGAAGCTGCTAGGGCGCCGAAGAAGGGCACGAACCCTAGAAGATAGCTCTTTTAACTCGAAAGGCTTGGTTAAATAGTCATCGGCGCCGGAATCTAGACCAGCAGACTTGTCGTCCACGTGCTGCCGAGCGGTCAACATTAAAATTGGTGTTAGGCCCTTTTTCGCTCTGAATTTCTGACAGACTTCCAGCCCGCTGATACCGGGCAGGTTCCAGTCGAGAATCAGGCAATCAAAGTGATAGACAGCCAATAGCTCTAGGGCCGACTCGCCACTGGCGGCGATTTCAACAGTATGGTGTTCAGACGCCAACAACTGAGCGATCAAAATTGAAAAGTCCGGTTCGTCTTCAACTAATAGGATTTTGGCCATTGTGGCGTGTTAGGTCCTTTCAGTAAAAAGCCGCCTGGGCTTACTATGCCCGTCTTTCTGCCAGATTTAACGTTTTCAGATGTGGGTACATTGGTGAATATATAAATAGAGTATAGAAGCATGGGAGCTTCCCCATTGCTGTCGTGCTACTGAAAACGTAATCTCTAACGGTAAATTGAAGACTTTCTTACAGTCGAAAGCGCTATCCCACAACTGGTATGCCTGAAAATCCTGAAACTCTAAATTCTAAGTTTGACAAAGCTGGGGCCGGCGACGGTTCCTTGGCGTCTCTCAACAAGCAAATTGATATGCACCAACAGGCTGCCGACAATAAGTCGGTGCTCGACAAGTTGGTGCATTTTGTCTATGACAAAGATGCTCAGTCGCTCGACCAGCTTAAGCAATTGAAGGTGCAAGCCGAAGCCCAAGCCGTAAAGGGTGTGCTACCCACAGGCAGTAGTTTACGCGACGAGATTCGCCAGGCTGTTCAGGGAGACCAACAGGCGGTTAAGGCGCAGAACGAAGTTGATTTTTATGCTGGAAGCTTTATCAAAGCTGTGCCGCTATTCGCTGGGGCGAAGTCGCGCGCTATGCTGGCTGGATCTATTGTCGCCTATGGTCTAGATTCGGTTCATTCTAAGGACACAGCTGGCGAGGCCTCTGTAAATCTTGCCATGGGCGGCCTCAAAGGTTTTGCTCTGAAGAAGACATTTGATTATGTCGGTGCCAAGAGCTTCACCCTGGCGCCAGCAGAAGCTGCTTCAGTGACTGCTAAATACATGGGTGTCGGTCTCAAAGGTATGGCCTTAGGTGCTTCCTCCCGTATTTATGAGAGTGGTTTGACCAGTTCTACTTACTTGAACGAACAAGGCAAGCTAACAGGCGAAAGTTTTACTGCCGGTGTTGGCAAGACATTTAGCACCGCTATTGATGGTAAAGCAATGGTGATGGATGCCGGTCTCTTCATGGGAGCCCATGGCGCCTTCTCTGGAATGAGTAAGGTGGGTATGAGGCTGTTTGAAGGCTCGGCTGTTGCAGAATCTTTGGCCGCTTCAAAAGTCGGTAAGTTTGTCAGTGAAAGCAAGCTAGTTTCTAATGCTGGTATGGGCGCTACCTTTGGCTTCAGCTCTGGCGCTACCAACGAATTTATGCGCCAGAAAGACTCAGAAGATTTTGCTGGTGGTTATGACATTGCTCGCATCCTTAAGCGTGGTGCCTTGCAGGCCATCACTGATGGTGCGGCTGGTGGCACTGGTGCTACGGCTTTGCATCTTGCCGCCAGGCCTAACGTAGGTGCCCAGTCAGAGACGACTTCACTGACTCCTGGGCGCAACAGTCGGGCTTTTGCCGGCGAAGAAGTGCCGCCACCTAAGGTTGAAGCTGCCACAGAGCCAGTCAGAACCGATGTTGCTGCAGATGCAGTTCCAGGGGCACCGAAAGAGACCGTTGCCAGCGATGCTCCTATTGGCGCCGAACGAGTTGTTGAACCAGCAGCTGAAGCTAAGCCGGTGGTTGAAGTTAAACCAGCAGCAGAACCTGTAGCCGAAGTTAAGCTCAGTGAGCTCGATCAGAGCCCTGATGGTTTTTCTAATACGCGCACCCATCAGGTGAGCGAGGCTATGAAAGCCAGTTTTGAGCAGAGCGTGGCCCTTGCCAGCAAAGCTGTCGATTACCGCGCCACTACTGATGATGTCGTGGCATTCTTTGAGCATGCTGCTGGAGATGGGCGCTCGGCCAGTGTTGCCATGGCCAAAGTGGCAGAACAGGCCAAAGATTTAGGCAATGTGCCTATGGAGAAATTGATCAAGGAGGCCTTTAGAAGTTCTCCTGAGAGTATCGCTACTCTTAAGGAAGGTGTTCAGCTGGCTGAGGCTGCTGCAAAAGCCAATGCTAGCCCATTGGATGTCTATAAGCTGCTCGACTATGCCTATGGGCAAGGACGCGGTGCTGAAGTGCCGTTGCGCATGGTTACTGAGTTGGCTGGTGATCGCGAAGTTAATCAAATTGTCCAAGAAGCTTATGCTGGTTCTGGTGGACTGGTGCGAGTTATTAATAAGGTCGATCGCTATACCGATCCCGTACCGCAAGAGGTAAAACAATCTTTCGCTGCCTTGATGAAAATGCCTGTGACAAGCGCTGCCGAGCATTTGCAGTTTAGAGAGAGCGCTAGGCAATGGGTCAATGACAATCCTGGCTTCACCAAGCTAATGGAAGCTTATGGTAACCAGACTAGAGTTGGTGTTCATGCCGCAGTAATTGATGCAGTATTGCATACCGATATTCTTGGTAAATTCCCTGAGCGCAGCGTCACATCGCCTAACTTATTAGAACAGCTTGAAGCTGCTACTGGTCGCCGTTCTCTTGATGGGGTTGAGGTCGCTGCTGAGACTACTCAGCCGGTTGAGGCTACAGTAAGAGCACAACCGGAGGCCCTTGCTCAGGCGCAGAAGCCCGAATATAGTGCCGACCAAGCTGCTGGTGATCGTCAAGAAGCCGCCCGTCTGCAAGCTGAGCGTATTGCCCAAAACCCTGATGCTGCTATTACTCATCAAGGTGGTCGCGCTGTAGTCAGCCCTGAAACATTGATTAAAGAATTCCAGCAAGCAGAGGGCAATACCAAGCTTGTAAAAGGCACCATTCTCAGTGAGTTCATCGGTAAGATGAGTGATGCTGATTTTGCTGATTGGTTGACTCATGCCTATCAGCCCGCCAATCAGCCAGGCATGCACCCTGATGTCAACAATCTGGCTCTCATGCATATTGGTAATGGGCGGGTACTTAATCGTGCGGAAGTACGTGATGCTCTCAGTGACCCGGAGCATGCCAAGCTCGATATTCCAACTATTCGCAAATTCCTTTCCGCTCCTGAAAAAACTACACCAGCTCCGATTTCAGATGCCGAGTTGGGTTTCATCGGACATCGCCTGCAGCTTGCCTATGAGCGCTTGCAAACTCGCAATGACATGAATCCAGAGACAGCCGGTAAGCCGGTTGATAACTTGGCTGTCTTGAAAGAGGCATTGCCTAGTACATATTTAAGAAGTTTGCGTGAACGCTATTCAACTTTGGCAACAGATGGTAGTGGTCACTACGAGTACCCTGCTGGCTTCGATCAAAACCTTGCGAATTGGCTTGAGACCAGTCGCATGGTCGAAATGCAGAGTCCGAAGTATCGTCCGCCACGGCCAGCAAACAATCAGCTTTCTGATCGTCTCAATGTTCTTGATCTTGCCATCGATGTGCAAGGCACTGCAGCCAATCCGCAGTTGGTCAACAGACTACTAGATTTGGGCACTCAGAATCATTTTGCCGTCAAGAACATTCTCTCTAAATTAGATCCAACTACATCGGCTCCTGAACATACTGAGCTCCTTAATTTAGTGGTACCTCGCACCGGCTCTCTTGATGATGTAAGAGGCCTTCTTGACGCTGTTCAGTTTGGTAATAAATCAAATCAGAATGCCAACAAAGCAAGAGAGAAAGGACAAGATGCCGCTTATCACGACTCTGCTCGTGAGACTAATGAGGCCTTCGCGCTTTCCATCGTCAATCGCTTGATTCCGCAAGGCGAGCCAGGATGGCAAAGAGCACAGCAAATAGTTTCAGATATGATCTCTGGAAAAATTCGCGATCCTCGTCCTGAAACCCCGGGCGGATTTGGTGCCCCTGCTGGCCGCGGTTTTGAACGCAACGGTCCAGGTGGCGCGCGTGGTAACTTCCGCAGCAATCGTGGTGGCGACTCTCCTCAAGAAAGACCTCGGGTGGAGCAACCTTTGCGTGGCGCTGAAGTGAATAACTTTAAGCCAAAGGCTGCCGATAAGCCGGTTGACCAAGTCGTGGACCAAACAGCTGAGCCAGTTGCTAAGCCTGTTTTAGAACCAGTAGCCGAACCAATTGCTGAAGTAGTTAAGCCTCTGCAGGAAGCTCCCGTCGTTTTAGAACCGCCTACTGATGCCTCTATTTCACAGGGTTTAGCCGATCTTCTTAAGCAGCCTGTGCCTGAAGACTTCACTGCGCGTCTTGTTGAGCAAGGCTTAGTGAAGCCAGAGGGCGTAGTCAAGCCAGATGCTGTAGTTAAGCCAGAGGGCGCCGCTCAACCTGAAGTTACAGCTCAGCCTGAAATTGTCACTGCACCAGAAGTATTGAGACGCAATGAAACTAGCAGCGAGCCGCCAGTTACACATGAACCACAGGTTTATGTTGCTGAAGGGGTTGGCAACGGTGATGGTGGTGGTCGCAAACCTGGAAAGAATAAGCAGAACCGTCGCCCTGTTGTCGAGGATGATGATTGGGGTGATGATGGCGATGGCTATAAAAAAGGTAGCAAGCGCGATAAGCAGCAGCGCGGTGGTAAGCGTGATTTCAAACGTGGATTTGACGAATAGCTAGATTGTCTTTTGTCTAATTACACTAGATTTTGACTAGAGCTTGGCTAGAGCTTGACTAGTGCTTCTCTGTAGGCTTGATAAGTAAAGGCGTCAAACAAGACAAAGCGCACTTGTTTTAATTCAGCGCCTTGATCTATTTGAATGATAAAGTCTTTTACCGTGGCCATGGCTACTGCAGCGGCTTCATCTAGTGGGTAGCCGTAAGCACCAGTGCTGATTGAGGGAAAGGCTATGGAGGTAATTTGATTTTCAACGGCAAGTTGGAGCGAGTTCTTATAAGCATTGCTGAGAATTTGGTTCTCGTTGGTGACTCCACCACGCCAGATCGGACCCACTGTATGAATAACATATTGTGCTTCTAGTCTGCCACCGCTGGTAATGACAGCATTGCCAGGTGAGCAAGGACCTTGTATCGCTTTGATTTGTTTGCACTCTTCTAGAAGTGCTGGCCCAGCTGCCCGGTGAATCGCTCCGTCGACGCCACCTCCGCCCATAAGAGATGAGTTGGCCGCATTGACTATGGCCTCGGTATTTTCTCGGGTGATGTCGCCCTGGTGCAGAGAAATAGTAATGCCATTAATTGCTGTACTGAAATCCTCAGGCATTATTCAAGTCAGAATAAGGCAAGGTAGTCTTTGCTAGCACAAGACCTCTACTGTCCAAGATGATTTCGGTTGTTTCATTGGCTGTTCTAATTACTTTTTTTGAAGGGATGGCGGCATTGGCACCATTGTCGAATTGAGATGTGGTTTCACTAATTAGTTTGCCGCTGACGTCGTAGCGGCTTTCGCTAATTGGTCGTCCAAGCCGGTCAGTATAAGTTGTGGATGAGCCGTCTTGTGATTTGATATGTATTCGTGAAGAAGACAAATCACTTAGAGTTGTAATTGTTTTTGTTGAACCTTCTTGCGGATTGATCTGAATCGTCTGGTAGCAGTTCGCTGCTTCAAATGCGACATCGCGCGCTGCTATTTTTACTTCTTTTGTCTGGTCGCTTATCGCTAGTTGTGAACGCATGCTCTCAAATGGGCTGCGAAAATCTTCAATAACTGTTGCAGCGAATGCTTCTTTATTTTGTGCGCTGGCAGCATTTAGAAAAGCATTTTTGTCCGGCGCCGGGCTAAAGGTATTAAAGGTATTGCCCAGGTTTGGTATGACAAATTTCTGCTCGTTACTGTATTTGTCGTTGGCGGCCCATTGCGCCGGAAGCTGCTCTGGGCGCTGACCTGGGCTAAAAGATAGAGCTGGTAGTACGGCTGCATCTTTGGCTTCTTGGTTCTTTTGCCGAGCTCTCTCTCCCGCTCCCCAACCATTGCTTAAAGCATTGCCGAGGGCACTGCTCATTTCACTGGCTGTGCCATTTTTAGAATTGGCTGCTTCGTAAGGTGATGGGGCGGTGAGGTCATAGCGATTAGCTGGGCTAAACTGGTCATGAATGAAACGCGCAAGATTGCCACCGGCCTCGCTCTTTGCCACAGCTGTCTGCTGTGTGTCTGCGGCGGCCAAGCCATTGCTATTAGGTTGTGCGGAATCACCGAAGTGCCGCATTCAGTCACCTGCCAGAAGTTTCTACTAGTTGCTATGTAAAAAAAGAAAGACCCGCTAAAGACGAGCGAGAACTCTATATTAGCGGAGCATAACCTGATGTCAAGCGATTCGCCCCAGATCTAATCTAACTTTGTTACGTGCTTAAGATTGCCCTGAGTCTGACTTAGCTGTTTGAGACATCGCGGGCAAGAACAATACGTTGGGTAGTCTTCGACATGTCTCGAGCGCCTTTGGCTGAGCTGAGTAGTTTGTCGAGTTCTTGGCTATCTTCAGGAACACCGGCTACACCGAAGGCGAACACCATTCCTTTAGGGTCCATATCAGCTGTAAGAGGGGCTTCTCTCAAGACATCAACAATGCGGTGAGCTAGCGCTCCTGCCGCTTTGGCATTGGAGTTTGGCAGAATCAAACCGAAGTCGAAAGTTTCGTAGTGTCCGAGCATATCGATAGGACGCTTGACCAGGCTGATGCGCTGCATCGCTCTTTTTACTGCCAGCGTTTGCAATGCTTCAACTGGTCCTGTCGCTCCGCCCTTTCTGTGACCAAGACTAAAGACAACTAGCGAGAAGGGGAAGTTGAAATACTCGTAGCGCAGATACTCTTGCTGCAGGAAGTAGAGAAATGCAGGATAAGTGAGAATATCGGTTTCTTGTCGAATAAGAGATTTATTGACGCTTTGCAGTGTGCCTTCGTCAATACCGAGGCCTCGACCGGCCGAACGTGCCTGTTGATCGGTTACCTGTACTAGGCCACAACTAATTAAATTGAAGAGAATTGGCACATACTCTGGTTTGCGCATGGGGCGCTTAGCCAAAATATCAAAGAATTGACTATGGTTGTCGATCAGTTCATAGAAATCTATTTGTGGTTGTAGCGCTATTGGTGCGCCTTTTTGCAGTCGAGCGGTAAATTCTTGCTCTGAAATAATGGCATTGCGTTTGACCAGGCAAGATTCAAGCTTGAGGCCAGCTGAATCTAGGTATTGGCTCTGGTCAAGAAGTGTCACGCCCTCCATAAGCATGGCGTCTAGTCTTCTTTTGATAGTGTTGTGTGCACTCTTTTCGTCAGGCCAAAATCTGAACTCTCCGGCAGTCCAGGTGACTAGCTCGATCAGCACAGTGTCGCCCACAGCTTCTTTCATCTCGGCGTGAACGGCTGCACCGTCTATGAAATAAACGCGGGCTGATTCTTGCTTGTCTTTTACATCTAAGCGCCCGGTCATTTTTGCCATGGCTAAGGACTGCAATAAGTTAGGCGCTTGCATCTTTGTCAGGTCGCCTTCAAGAGTGGCCTTAACTCCTGGCTTAGGCGCATCAAAAACCACTTCGTTTTCTTGAGAGTGGCTCTGGTTGGCGCTTGCCACTGCCGGAACTTCTTGTGACTGCGTGCCAATGGGGTTGAGATTAGATAAAGTATCGCGGCCCATCATTTGTTCTGTGGCCAGGTTATCGGCAAATAGGTCGCAGCCACAGCCGCTCATCACAAGATTGGTAACCATGCTCAAATCTGGCTCTGGATGAGCGAAAATTTGTTGGTGCCCTTGGGACGTGACGGCTGTTAAAGTCCAGATCGGATCTAAAGAGATGCCGGGATCTACTTTCACTGTTACGACAAATTCTTGCGAACCCTCAGTTACAGAAAAGGGCAGCTCAACCTGCCTACCTTGTTGCTTGTTAGCTTCTTGTGCCAAGAACTGAATATCGGTGTAGTTAGGTACAACCGATTGCTTAGGCAGGCGAAAATTTCGCGGTGCTGGTGTATTTTGTTTCCCGGCCTGAGAACGCGATGAGAACATGTGATTACCAATAGACTTATAAACGGCCAAATCGATAGGCCTCTTATCTTATCTGTGCCACATATTGCTCTTACTAAATCAGAAAACAAGAAAAAAAGAGGCACTGGCCTTATTATGACCAGTGCCTTTATCAGTCGCAAGTGGCTTAGCTTTATGGATAAAGTCCGCGCAACCGCTTCGCCTCGGCAATTCGTGAAACTCCGATACGCAAAGCTGCCATTCTTACACTCAATTTGCTCTTGGTTGCTAGTTCCAAAACTTGATCGCAAGCTCTGCCCATGATCTGTTCTAGACGTTGATTGACTTCGTCTTCGCTCCAGAACAAGTGCATCATGCCTTGTACCCATTCAAAGTAGCTAACCGTGACGCCGCCAGCGTTGGCAAGAATGTCAGGAATGACAATAATGCCGCGCTCATGAAGCATCAAGTCAGCTTCAGGGGTAGTCGGTCCGTTAGCGCCTTCAACTACAATTTTGCAGTTGAGTTTGTTGGCGTTTTCTTCAGTGATTTGGCCACCCAAGGCTGCTGGAATGAGCAAATCGCAAGGAAGTTCAAGCAGATCTTTGTTGCTTACTGGAGTTGAGCCAGTGAAACCTTCCACCTTGCCCATTTCTGACAGATAAGCAAACAATCTTGGAATATCGATACCCTTAGGATTGTAGATGCCGCCATGGACGTCGGAAACACCAACAATTTTGTAGCCAGCTTGGTGCAGCAGTTTGGCTGCAATAGAGCCTACGTTGCCGAAACCTTGAACAACTACAGTGGGTGAATCGCCTTTGATGCCGTAGTGGCTCACAGCCCGTCTGGCACAATAAGCTACACCGCGACCAGTGGCCTCTGTACGGCCGAAAGAGCCGCCAATGGAAACCGGTTTACCGGTTACCACTGAAGGCACGGTATGACCGACGTTGATGCTATAGGTATCCATAATCCAGGCCATGGTCTGCTCATTTGTGTACATGTCAGGAGCAGGGATGTCCTTGTCTGGACCAATCAGATTAATGATTTCGGAGGTGTAGCGCCTGGTTAGTCGCTCGTTTTCACCGATTGAAAGCTTCCATGGTTCGCAGCGAATACCGCCTTTGGCTCCACCATACGGAAGGCCCATTAGGGCGCATTTCCAGGTCATAAGCATGGCTAAGCATGAAACTTCGCCCAGATTTACCTCGGGATGGAAGCGGATGCCCCCTTTGGCTGGTCCAAGGGTGACGTCGTGGTGAACGCGGTAGCCAGTGAATGACTTAACTGTTCCGTCATCCATGCGCACCGGCACAGTCACAATCAGCGCTCTTTTGGGGTAACGCAAGCGCTCGTGAAGCTCTCTGTCTAGACCCATTTCCTCGGCGATTTCGTCGAGTTGTCTTTGGGCCATCAAAAAGTGTTCGGTTTCGCATTCCATTGTCGGCACTTTCGCCGACTTGACCGCTACCATCACTGCTACCCCCTGAGTGTTGAACCTTATAGACTTTCTCTGGAAGGCTTGGCGTTCTTGGGGGCTTTACAGCATTTCCCGCGAATTGGTCAAGGCAATTCCAGTCGACAGTCGTCTGTCGTTGCAATATGTTAACTCCGATATCGAAACGATATGGTCAATTTGGGGGGGGCAAGACCACTTAATTTTTTCTCAGTACAATTTGCTGACAGAATTATTTGGACACTTGTCTTTAAACATCCAGCATTCATATAGTGTAGGGATGTGCAATTTTTGTTTGCCTTGATGTAGATCGGGCAATTTCGGGTAAGACTGAGACAAGGCTTAAAACCACAATAGTCTAGTTGGTATTAAATATGGTGCCGGTAAAATAATCGATGAAATTCTCCTTTGAGAACATTCTCAACATCTTTCTAATTTTCATTCCTTTGCCGATTATTGGTGCTTATTTGCACTGGCCGGCTTACATCATTTTCTTCACGGCCTGCCTTGGCATTGTTCCTCTGGCCGGCATTATGGGAAAGGCCACAGAGGTCCTGGCTGACCGGGTCGGCTCGGGAGCTGGCGCTTTACTCAATGCTACCTTTGGTAATGCTTGCGAATTGATCATTGCCATATCGGCTCTGCGCGCGGGCTTAATCGATGTAGTTGAAGCTTCGATTACCGGCTCGATTATTGGCAACGTCTTACTGGTCCTAGGGGGCGCCATCCTGGCCGGTGGCATCAAATACCGCACACAGTATTTCAATCGCACTGCAGCTTCTACATCGGCCACTTTGCTGGCGCTAGCGGCCATTAGTTTGACCGTGCCAGCGGTCTGTCAGTTAGCAAACAAGCATCACGTTGGCCACGGCGACTATAACTTGGCACTCTGGATTGCTGGTGTGCAATTCATTACCTATATATTGAGTCTGGTTTTTGCTCTCAAGACCCACAAACAGCTCTATCAGGCATCTGATGATGACAAGGGTGAAGACCTCGGAGTGGGCGGTTGGAGTGTTCGCACCGCCATAATTGTGCTTCTGATGTCGACTGTGGGCGTGGCCATACTTAGTGAATATCTCGTTCATGCCGTGGAAGAAGCCGCTGTCACTCTTGGTTTGAATCATATTTTCATCGGCGTGATTTTGGTGGCTATTGTAGGTAACGCCGCTGAGCACAGCACAGCCATTTTGATGGCGGCCAAAAATAAAATGGATCTGGCTATCAATATTGCTTTGGGCTCAGGGGCTCAAATCGCTCTCTTTGTAGCGCCGGTGATTGTTTTTACTGGTCATGTTATCGGCCGGCCCATGGACCTGTGCTTCTCAGAAGTAGAGATACTTTCAATCGTGGTTTCTGTAATCATTCTTTCGTTCGTGGCTACTGATGGTGAATGTAATTGGCTGGAAGGTGTTCAACTTCTGGCCGTATACGCCATTTTAGGTGCGGCCTTCTTCTTTGCTCCGGGCTAGGAATAATTACTGATTGAGCCACTAAATGCCAGAATTACCCGAAGTTGAGACAGTAAAACGAGGTTTGCAATTGGCCTTAGCAGGCGATGCTATTGTGGCTGTTGAGGTTTTGCGCGACGCTTCTATTGCGTTTCCTGATGTTGATGCCTTTATCTCTGCTCTTCCCGGTCATAAATTTGGTCAGGTTTTGCGCCGTGGCAAGTATCTTTTAATTGAACTTGATCGTGGCGCCGGCTTGGCTTGTCACCTGCGTATGTCGGGGCGGCTCATCGTGCGCGAAGCTAGCGAGAGTGGTGCTAAAGCTTCTAAGACAGCTAGAGCAGCTAAGGCTGCTACTAAAGCGGCTACTACCTCTACTAAGTCGGAAAGAACGGCAAAAACAATAAGAGCGCCACAGTTTCTGCGGGTGCGCATTATGCTTGCTAGCGGTCGGGAGTTGCATTTCGAAGATATGCGCGTCTTCGGTCGACTCTGGTTTAAACCTAAAGGAAAGACATTTGAAGATGTTATTCCCAGCCTGGTGCAATTGGGTGTGGAACCTCTTGAGTCATTGACTAGCGCTCATTTGTCCAGTGCCTTCAAAGGCAAAAATCAAGCAGTGAAAACAGCGTTATTAGATCAGCACATACTCGCTGGTGTCGGCAATATCTATGCTGATGAGTCGTTGTTTCTCTCTGGTATTCATCCCACCATCGCCGCTGGCAAAGTCTCAGATGAACAGCTGAATAGGCTGGTTGAGAATGTGCAGTTAGTGCTCAGTCGTGCTATCGAGTCTGGTGGTTCTACTTTGCGTGACTATACCGATAGTAGTGGTGTTAACGGTAATTATCAAAATTTGGCCTGGGTTTATGGGCGAGAAGGTGAGCCCTGTCGCCAGTGTTCCAGCTTAATTGAGCGGATCAAACTCAATGGTCGTTCCAGTCATTTTTGTATTCAATGTCAGCCGCTCAAGAGAAAAATAAGCAGACCTATAAGGAAGCCAAAAAAATGAAAACTTCTCCCATCAAAGTAATGACGAGCTTTTTTTGCGCCAGCGTTTTACTTAGCCCGATTTTTACTCAAGACCCAAGTCAAGCGGCTTTCGCGGCCAAAAAGAACGAGAAAGTAAGCCTGCCGGTGACAAGCCGTACTGGGCTTGATTCGAGCAAGCTCGATAAGCTCGATGACCTTATGCTCAAGGTGATGAGGGCAAATGACATTTATGCCGGGCAGCTGGCTGTGTCTAAGAATGGCAAGCTCGTTTATTCTAAGGCTTTTGGCTTTGCCGACAAAGAGCATAAAGTTGATACCACCTGTGATTCGCTGTTTCGCATTGCCAGTTCTTCTAAGCCAATTACCGCAGTGGCGATCATGACTCTGGTGCAGCAAGGTAAATTGACCGTAGAAGATAAAGCTCTCGACATACTGAAAGATTACAAACCTGCTGCCGGTGAGCCTTTTGATCCCAAGTTGCAGACCATTACCGTGCGGCATCTGCTTGAGCACACTTCTGGCTTTTCTAATGAGAAAGGCGATCCCCAGTTTGAATATTTGCGCCTCGCTGCTCAAAAGTATAGTTTGCCGCAGCCGGCTTCTCCCCAGGCGATTGTTCGCTATCGCTTAACCAAACCGCTTGATCGCGATCCTGCGACTAAGTATGAATATTCCAATTTTGGCTATAACATGCTTGGCCGCATAATTGAAAAGGTCAGTGGTGAAGACTACGAGATTTATGTCAAAAAGAATGTTCTAAAGCCTGCCGGTGCTGATGCCATGGCTCTTGGCCACACCCGCCTGGTGGAGATGTCGCCCCTTGAAGTTTTCTATGACGATAGAGGCATTGGTGACAAAGGCTGGTCTGTATACGCCGCTGAACCTGAGCAAGTAGCCGCTTCGTATGGTTCAAGCTTTTCCCAAGAAGCAATGGATGCCCATGGCGGCTGGTTAGCTAGAGCCGAAGATCTCGTCAAGTTTGTGGCCGCCGCTGATGGCAGCAGCAGTAGCTGTAAGCTCTTGACTCCGGATACCATAAATTTGATGTTGGCACCACCAGAAGTGGCGCCAGTCAAAACCAAAAAGAAATCTGGCGCATATTATGCTAAAGGTTGGAACTTCGCGCCCAAGACTGGCCAGTGGGCCCATAGCGGAGCTCTTACTTTTGGCACGGCCAGCTTTGTTTGTCACCTTGCTGATGGAGTGCAGGTTGCCGCTGTCTTCAATCATCTCCCCGAGAATTTCCCTAAGTTTTTCGAAGAAATGCAGCCCAAAATTATCGATTTTGTGGAGAAGCGCAAGAGCAAGATTTAAGCCTTGATGGCAATGATTCGGGCTCCGCACATTTCTATGCCGCCAACTTGAGCTAGTTCTTTTTCCCAGTTGTAAATCAGGCTGGCCCTATCGGCACCAGATTTGGTGTGGGGTAGAAGATCGCAGAGATAATGAAAAAGATAGGGTACTCTGCGCTCTTCAATGATTTCAAATTTGTCTAAAAGGGCGTTTTTGACCCTCTCGAAAGAACTGACATGGTGCTCTATTTCATGGTGGTGGCGCCAAAGAGAAATCGCTTCAGATTGCTCATGGCCAGGCCCGAGTGTATTGCTTTCGTGGCGCTCTGCTGTAAGCCAGCTGTGGCGGTGCTTTTCTGCCGCTTCGTCTTTGCTTTTTTTGGGCTTCTCCTCAGCTGCAATTAATTGGGCCAAGTTAAAGAGCCAGATTGCTGTTTTCTGATCGACTCGTTCGTAACCAAAGTCGTCGACCAGAAGTAAGCCGTTAGGCTTAAGTAAGCGATAGGCCGCAGCCATAGCTTTGTCTAGTGGCTGCATATGATGAAGAGAGCGACTGCACAAAAGAGCGTCAAACTCTTCATGTTCAAATTTTTCCAATTCAGTTTGGAAGCAGTTGACCCCTAAGGCTGTGCTTTTTTCAACTGCTACTTGGTTTGGGTCTATGGCTGTGACTTGCAGGCCGCCTTTGAGCATTGCTGCGGCAATGGCTCCGTCACCAGCGCCGACATCGAGTACTCTCGATTTTGGTTTGAGGCAGCCGAGGGCAAAGCTGGCAGTGATTCTAGCGGCGAAGCTATGAGGGGTTTCCATGGTATTTCCAGTTATCTATATTATGAGGTGCTAATTGGCTTTTTCTTTCTTGGCAAAAAATCGCTCATAGAAGAACAATAGAGCCGCAGGTATGCAGCTTATTGCTACGAAAGTGAGAAAGTGTAAAACGGTGGCGAAGGCCAATGCTTGGTCTGGCGGGATGTGCGCTGTCATCACCGTGGCTTCTTTGACCAAAAGGTGGAAGGTGCCCACTGAGCCAGGAGTTGGAACAAGCACGCCGGCCGAACCGATGGTGAAGATTATCAGGCACTGAAGTGGATCGATTTTACTTTCGAGGCCGAAGCCGTACACCATTTGATAAAAGTTGAGCCAATAGGTGCTCCAGATGGCAACGCTAAGAAAGGCTATGTAGGGGTACTGAACTGGGCTTTTGAGCGCTTGAGTGCCAGTGTCGAATTGCTCGGCTAGCTGATAGAAACGCTCTCTCAGCTTTTCAGGTAGTCTGCTTTTGGCCAAGTTTAAGCTCAGCAACTTCTTTAAAATGGCGCCAACATTGGGCAGTACTATTAGTCCAACTACCACTCCTGCAAGTAATAACAGCCCGCCGGGCTTGAGCCACGGCATCGAGGCTAGCAAGTCTGGAGGCAGAATCATTAAGGTTGCGCCGAGAAACGATACCAGAAGAGCGATGTCGAGCATCCGGTCTATCAACATGGTCGATAAAACACCAGCCCAGGGAAGATTTTCTGATTTGCAAATTGAAAGTAGCCGTACTACCTCGCCCCCTCGTGGGATGGCAACGTTTACTGCGTAGCCAATGATGACTGCGTAAAAGGAATTGTACTGACTGATTTTTTTATCGGACAAAGGCCGCAGCAAAATTGTCCAGCGATAAGAGCGGAGAAAAGTACCAAATATGCCGGAGACGAATATCAGTACAACAGCAAAAGGTTTGACGTTTTTGGAGTATTGCCAAAGTTCGGCGAGGTTGGTGCCTTTGAAGGCATACCATAAGAGGAAAATGGCGAAGGCTCCAGCTAGGACCTGCTTGAGAAGGTTGTTCGGTCTTGAATTCTTGGCTGCGGGTTCCTGCATAACTCTCTGTTTTTGTTTGTTAGTTTGAGGTGCTGTTGAATGGGGCATCTAGGGGATACAAAGCTCTGAAAGTGAAAGATCACTCTGCCGTTTTTAGAGCTGAGCCTAGAACTCCCAGTAGGGTCTCCCCATGGTACTAGACTCAAATGCCCGAACTGAGATTATCGAGAAGTTTTTTTGCTATCAAAAAAATCGCTAAATATCTTCTTGGGCGGGCACAATACATAAAGAGATATGTCCTCGGTCGGCTGACACTCGGTTTTACTAGGGTCAAATCTCCCCCACGAGCTCTATTCACAAGCACTTCGCCAGGTTTTAACTTGCCTGAATGCTTGGCAAGCTCTAGTTAGCCGGATCTGATAATGCGTGACAATGCGGGACAGATAGGAATATTAGGAATAGTAGGAATGTTTCGTCTAATTCTTGGAACGCTGTCGAAAAATGAAATCGATGTTAAATTAGGAGGTTCTCGCTCTTGAAAAATCGTTCTCGGGCGTGGATAGGAATCCCAGATAGTTCGGTGAAATGATGGAAGCCAGGAAGACCAAAGTATTGTTAATTGAAGACACAGCTGGGGGCGCGTTCGCCCTTAAGGATGTGCTCAAAAAAGTTTCGGGGCCTGATGCCTCCATGGAAATCTCCATGGAATTCACCGAGAATATCGCAAAAGGTTTGAAGCGCCTTGGCGAAGGCGGGGTCGACGTTGTTTTGCTTGATTGCTCTAAAGATGGCGCTGGCAACGATGGTGCTGATAAATTCCGCCAGCTCAGAGCTCAAGACGCTAGTGTGCCGGTCGTTGTCGTGGGCAATAGCAGTAAAGATGATATCGCTGGCCAGACGATGGGCTCTGGTGCTAGAGAATTTTTAGTGAAAGACGAAGTAGATGCTCGGGTCTTATTGCAGTCAATTCGCCATGCTATGCAGGTGAAGCAGCTCGAAGATCAGTTGCACGAAGCTAATCAGAAGGTTCTTGCTGCTAATCAGCAATTAGATACTATCGCTAACGTTGATGCTGCTACTAAAGCTCTTAGCCGTGCCGGTCTAGAGAAAGCTCTTGAGGCAGAATATGTGCGGGCCCAGCGTGGTGGCTGGAATTTAGTGACAGTCTTGATCGATTGCGATGATTTTGATCGCATCAATCAGCAGTTTGGTCATGCTGTGGGTGACGTTGTTCTTCACGAAATAGCAGACCGTGTCAGGGAGACCGTTAGACCAACCGACCATCTGGCACGACTTGGTGGTGATGAGTTCCTCTTGATTTTGCCTGATACTCGTTTTGCCGAAGGTATGCTGGTTGCTGAAAAAATCCGTTTAGCGGTGGCTGAAAGCCCGCTGCGATTAGCTTCCGAGACCGTTAGAGTAACCGCCAGTTTAGGCGTCTTGGCTCTTCCCTACGAGTTTTGCTCAATAGAAGAAGTACTTTCTTTGGCCAGATTGGCCGTGCGTGAGTCGAAGATGCTCGGTAAGAACCGCGTCTCTTCCGGCGAGAAGCATAAGCAAGCTGGCGCTGGACAGTCTCCTGATAAGGCTGCGCTAGAAGAGTTGACCGAGAAGTTGCGTCGCGGCGACTGCTTCCGTGCTGTATCCATGCCGATTTTTCACCTTAGTGATGAAAAAGTAGTCGCCTACGAAATCTTAAGTCGTGGTCCTGCCGGTGCTTTCGAGATGCCGGATGACCTCTTCCGCGTCTCTGTTGAGCACAATTTGCTCACCATTGTTGACTTGCGTTGTTTGAAAACTTGTCTTTCAGCTTGTCCTGATCCCAAGTTCGATCAAACAGCTAGGTTCCACGTAAACCTCTTCCCATCAACGATCATGGATACTCCCATTGAGCGCTTGATGACTCTTTTCCCTGCCAATAAAACTGATGGCAACTATGTCATAGAAATTAGCGAGCAGCAGTTCATTGGTGACCCAGCTTATCTACGCGATCACGTTCAAGCGTTGAAAGAGCGGGGCTTACTGGTGGCAGTAGATGACGTTGGCTTTGGTCGCAGCTCCCTTGAGAGCTTGATTATTCTTGAGCCAGACATCGTCAAGATCGATCGTAAGTATGTCTCAGGAATTTCGGAAGAACCGGCCAAGGCTCGTTTGCTCAAGCGGCTAGTGAAAGTTGTTAATTCGCTGGGTGCTGAATTGGTTGCTGAAGGCATTGAGTGCCGGGAAGAGCTCGATCTATTAGTCGAAATGGGAGTGCCATTTGGTCAAGGTTGGCTCTGGGGCAAACCTGCTTAAGACCTATTGGCTAAGAATTCTTGGAAGAATTAGTCTTGCTTTGGTATAGCTAATTTGTAGTACTAGTTATAGAAATAGCATTAGTCTTGATGGTACTACTGGTAGTGTCGGCTCTGTTCTGTCATTGGTTGTCGGCCAATGAGAAATTTTTGGGGGTCAACACAAATGCCCTTTTTCATGTAGCAAACAAGGCTGGTACGCGAGCCGAGGACATAGTTAAGTTTACTCTTCTTGGTTTGTTTGGCCGGTTGGACCACTCCGTTTAATTGCGCTTGAACTGGTGGGCCAGCATAGGCAATAATTTGAGCTGCTGTTTTACCTCTGGCAAATTTGCTGATTTGATCTGCTCGCCAAACTTGATAATCAAAGTCTAAATCATCGCTATGACGCTTTGCCTCTACGCAACGGTCATTGCGGAAGACCAAGCTGACTGGCGCACATTTCTCGCCAAAAGCATAGAGCCAGATATCTTCTCCCGGTTTACAAAAGCTCCAGCAGTCTATTTTGCCGCCGCGGAATCTTGGTGCTCCGGCACAGGCTTCAACTTGTGCTTTAGTCATGCCTTTGGCAACGCCACAAAACTGCTGCGCCGCTTCTTCTTCGGCATTGCCAAAGTAAGTGGTCCAGACGCCGCGATGATTGTCGTTGGACACCTGGGTAAGTGCGCTCAATTCTTTGAAGACCTTGCGGTCGAGCTTTTTGCCTTCCAGGCCATGGCCAGCTCTGGAGTTTAGAACGGGATGCAAAATTGTCTCTTTTGCTAGCGTGTTACTGGGCTTGAAGATTGGCTGCTTTTGGCCAGTTATGTCTCCGTTTAGATTGCTTTGTTCTATAGCTTGCGACCTTGATTCTGCTGCTTTTGCCTCAGGGTTTCGACCTTCTTTTTTGAGGATTTCCGCCAAGGCATCTAGGGCGTCGGCAACATTAGAGCTATTGATGCCATAGATTTCTTCTGATAAGGCTAGAAGCCGACGGCAATACTGCTCCGCCACGGCGTAATTGCCCAATTTGAGATTCAGCTGGCGCAGTCTATAGAGATCGCCCTCTTTGTTGTAATAATGTTGCCCCTGAAACTTGTCATCGAGCTTAAAGGCGCTTTCCTCTAGGGCCGCGGTGCTTGCGATATCGCCCTGGCTTTCTTTCTTCAGAGCTAGTTTTCTCAGGCTCTGGGCCTGTTTCTCTGGTGAAATCTCCTGCCGCGTTTTTAGCGGATTCTCTTGTAGCTTTTGCTGCCCATTGTCCTTTGCCCAAGCACTGCAACAAGCTGTGGTCAAGATTGCTAGAGCTGCGGTGCATTGCAGTGCCCGTCTTTCTGCCGGCCTAACAAATTGAACTGGAGCCATGATATTTGTCGTTTCCCGTGCTGAGCTTCGCTTTCCTGCTGGACTTTAATAGGTGAGATAGAGTCAAGGCACTGATGCTGGGGTGATGCCATAATGGGGCATTTGGAAATACTATGCCCCGATTAAAGCAAAAAAAATTCTGGCTCTACCCTTGCACTATGGCAATTCTGGCACTAGTGCTAGCTGTTCCTGCTGGCTATTGTGCCGCGGCAGAGGCACAGGGAGCTTCTGCCGATCAAGATAGCTATCCGCGCATTACGGCTATGGAGACTGCCATTCTAGGCAAATCATATATTGGCGACGCATTGCCGGCGCGCTTGGCGCGTATGGAAGCCAAAGCCTTTGGCAAATCGTCTGATGGCGCTGATTTGAGTGATCGCACCGACAGTTTGCAAAGCTATGTTGAAACTACTTTGCATAAACAGATGGTTGTTCCTGGGCCTGGTTACCAGGGGCCAGAAGAGGATGATGCCCCGCCATCTCCTGCTGGCGCCTCGGGCCGCGTGGAGCAGACTGACTCGGCTGGTGCTCCTGAGGCTAAATCAGCTTCTTACCCCCGTGTTACGGCTCTTGAACAGGCCATCCTAGAGCAGACCTATGACGGTGAGGCTCTGGGCGATCGCCTCGGCCGCATGGAAGTTAAGGCTTTTGGTAAAGCTATGCCCGATTCAGCATTGGGTGATCGCACCGATGCCTTAGAAGACTATGCCGAAAAGAAATTGCACAAGAAGATTCTTGGCCAATCTTCAACCACTGTCGACAGTGCTCAGTCTGGAGCCGCTTCTGGGGGCGCCGGGGCGGGTGGCGGTGGCAGCTTCCTTTCTAAAATGGGCAGCGCCCTGCTCGGTATTCCTATGAATGGCATGCCAGCTTCTGGCGGTCAGTCTTTCTTTGTCCCGGGCATTGGCCCCTTCGCTGGTGTGCGGGCTCGTCCCCGTAGCGCTGTGGAGAACCAGTCTCAAGGGGCGGCTCAGGCTCCCCAGGCTAGTCACCAACCGACAGCGGCTGACCAAGCAATTATTGAGGCGGCCACCCCTCCTGCTCCTGCCGTTCGACTGGCCACAAAGGTTGCCTGGTGCGAGCATAAAGTATTTGGACAAGTGGCTTATGACAAACATTTGACCGATCGTTTGAACTTGCTTAATGGGGCTTTGAAGTTTGATCCAGGCAAAAAAGGCCTAGATTTGATGGATGACATCGATAAAATGATCAAGGCTACAGCGGCTATTGACCAAAGTTCTGGAGCAAAGTAGTTTTTCGAATTAGAACTCTCTTGACCTTTTCTTTACTTCGCTAGATATAACTTTGACACCTTCTTTATGTCTTTTGAGCGATTATGTTGTCAGTGGATCTGTCGTATTGCTCAGCAGAAGTAGGTAAGTTCAATGGATACAGGCTCTTTATCTTTATGTCTGGTTTCAATTGCTTGCGCCATGGCGACTTTGCGCGGCATTCAATGTGCTTGCAATAGCGCCGTTGATAGTTATCTTAAGAGCCACAGGAAATGACACTAAAGTTAGCGCCAGCTTTTGTCGCCTGGTTTTTTTCGGCTTCCATGTTTCTGCTGGACGCGTTTGGCATCTTCTTCAGCCATGGCGGTTTTTCGCAATTGAAATATTTTGTCTTTTGCTACTTTCAATGCTTGCTCGTCGACAATGGGGGAGGGATAGTCTTTGCCAATAATGCAGCCGTGGAATTGTTGGAAGAGTGGTGGCATTAGCTCTGGCTGATGGAGGAACTCGATGGGAACTTTTGCTAACTCAGGGACATAGCGTCTAATGAAACTGCCGTCGGGGTCTTGCTCTCTTGCTTGCTTTGCTGCGGAGTAGACTCGAATATCGTTGATGCCAGTGGTACCAGATTGCATCTGAAATTGCGGGTAGTGAATACCCGGCTCGAAATCTAAAAAGTGACGAGCAAGATAGACTGCTGTGGGCTGCCAGTGCAGCCAGAGATTGTAAGAAGCAAAAGAAACAAGCATTGCGCGCATGCGAAAGTTAATCCAGCCCGATTCTTTTAGTGCCCGCATGCAAGCATCTATCATTGGGTATCCGGTCAAGCCCTGGCACCAGGCCTCGAAGTAATCTTGCCGAAAATTATCTTCTCTGAGGCCGTCATAGACCCGGCTAATGTTGCGAAATTCTATTTGCGGCTCGTCTTCGAGCTTTTGCATAAAGTGGCAATGCCAAATCAGACGCTCTTCAAAAGCCGTCAAACTATTTTGCCATTTGCCGTTATTCGGTTCTTTTGCTAGTTGCACCCGACGCATCACGCTCGCTTGATAGGCCGTGCGCAGAGAGATGGCTCCAAATGTCAGATATGGGCTCAGGCGGCTACAACTAATGCTGCTTGTGATCGGGCTTGAAATGCCGCTGCGATACTGCTTGCTTCTGTCAAAAAGAAATGAAGCGAGTTCAGCCTGAGCATTGGCTTCGCCACCCTTTTGCGCTAGTGGCTTCGTCGATGGCGGCAAGCCCAACTCGGCTAATTGCGGGATTCTACCAAAGCCGTGCAGCTTTTTGAGATAGTCTTGACCGTTTTCTGGGCTCGCTAGAGCTGCTTTGGGCTCTTGAATGCGCTGAGCTTTCATGCGCGCAAACCATTTCTCACTCCAGCCGTCTCGGTTGCGCAGCCTTCGTATTACTCCTGTCTGGGGTAGCTCTTCATAGGCGATGCCGTTTTTCTTGCACCAGGATTGAAGGCGCAAATCGCGCCTATATGTGACTTGGTTGCCAATTTCTTCAT
>JAUPUU010000035.1 GCA_030917395.1 Cyanobacteriota bacterium erpe_2018_sw_21hr_WHONDRS-SW48-000092_B_bin.40 | reverse complement strand
TAAAAACTAGAATTGCCAGATGCTAATTAAGTATGATGCCACATCTATAAGTGTAGCCATTTAGTCGAAAGCGATGATAAAAAATACTTCGAAAAACAGAGTAAAAGCCAAAGCAGGTAGTTGGTGAAAGTTGTTGTTGGTCTTGGAAATCCGGGCGCACGCTATGAGATGACCAGGCACAATGTCGGATTTCGCTTGGTGGAAAAGTTGGCGGCACAATTGGGCGCTGACTTTCGCAATAGTGGCTCGCTGCAATGCGATTGGGCCCGAGTGAAAGTAGGCAATGCCGATGTCGTGCTTGTCAAGCCGCTTACATATATGAACTTATCGGGTCAGTCAGTGCAAAAGGTTTTGCACTGGTACAAAGTTGATCTAAAGGCTCAGCCAGGAGACCATTCCTGTAATCTGATTGTCGCTCACGACGATGTTTCGCTTAACTTGGGGCGGTTGCGTTTTCAGAAAGCTGGAGGCGCCGGCGGTCAGCACGGCGTTGAATCTATTATTGAATGTCTTTCTGGCAATAAGCAATTCGATCGCCTCAAGCTTGGAGTAGGACCAGATCCTGGTGGCGCAACTCGGGGCGATTATGTGCTCAGTAGTTTTCCGCCAGAGCAGCAAAAAATAGTTGATGAGATTTTGCTGCACGGATGTGAAGGAATTAAGCATTGGCTAAAGACTGATATTGACAAATCTGCCAACCGATTTAACGCTCTTGACCTCTGTCCTGTTGAGCCCAAAATTGACGAGCTAAAATGAATTTCTGCTAAAGCTGCATATGCTCAATGGTTTGGTTAATTATCACTTCGCTAGTACTAAGCGTCACTATGGATAGCTTTGGCCTGTATGGGCGTTACGCTTTGTATCTAAAGAAGATGATTTTGGCGGGAGTCTATAACAACACTGAAATAATTCTTGAATGAAAAATCATGCTTCTGAGAGGTGATTAGGGCGATGTCAGTAGCCTAGAATCACTCATGAGTCAAGGCAAGGAGCCTTTGAAGGGGTACCGTTAAGTGAACAGTTTGGCACAAACAAGTTTGCTGGATAGATTTATAAGCGCCAAGAAGGGCAGCGCCAGCCGCAATTTCTTTCTATCAGCACTTTGGTGGTCGCTATGGGGTATGGGAGCTGGCATGCTGGCTGGCACCGAATTCTCACTGCCCGACCTGATTAGAGGCGTTCCGCAGTTGGCTATGCCGCACCTTAGAATGTGGCACGTCAACGCCGTCGCTATTGGCTGGTTGTCGATGGGCTATGTGGCATCTATGTTCCACATGATTCCCACGCTCTGTAAGTGTGATTTGTACAGCGAGCGGCTCGGCAATTTCACTATGTGGGCCTGGAATATCCTCATGATTGGGGCGTTCTGCACACTACTAAATGGCAACACTGAAGGTCGAGAATATGCCGAATTAGGCGCCATTCTCGACGTTATTGTTGTTATCGGTCTGGTCGCAGTAGCGTTCAACCTATATATGACGATCGTCAACCGTAAAGTGAAAAAGCTCTACGTTTCGCTCTGGTATTTCCTCGGTTCGTTGTTCTGGTTCCCGCTGGTATACGTAATCGGCCAACGTACTTTCGTCGCTTTACCTGGTTTGAACGACGCCATCATTGGCTGGTTCTACGGCCACAACATTCTCGGCATGTGGTTCACCACTGTCGGTGTTGGCATGATGTACTTCCTCATTCCTCGTTTTACCAAAGCCCCTCTATATAGTCACGGTCTTTCGATGTTGGGCTTCTGGGGTATTGCTCTTTTCTACGCACCAACTGGTACGCACCACATCACCCAGTCACCAGTGCCTGAATGGTTGAAGGCAATTGCCATCATCTCTTCAATCTTCTTGCTGGTTCCTGTGCTGACAGTGCTGACCAACTTCTTCATGACGATGCGCGGCAAGTGGGGCATGGTCGTCACCGATCTACCTTTGCGCTTTGCTGTTACCTCGTGCATGTTCTATCTGGTTACTTGTACTCAAGGACCATTCCAAGCGACACGATGGATCAACTGGTACATCCACTTCACTCAGTGGGTTGTCGGTCACGCTCACTTAGCGTTGCTCGGTACCTTCTCGTTCATTCTCACTTCTTCGTTCTATTACTGCATGCCACGTCTGACCGGCAGAGAGTGGCATAGCCAGGGGCTGATCAGAGCCCACTACTGGCTCAAGTTCTTAGGTTTCACTCTAATGATGACGTCGCTAACCACTGCTGGTCTTGTACAAGCAGCTGGTTGGGCCCTTGGTTACCCTGTTGACCAGTGGGGTCTGGCGCTTTTCCCCTACTGGTTCCTGAGAGCGATAAGCGGCTTCATGATCGTCACCGGTCAATGCTTGTTCGCTTACAACACATATAAAACGCTCTTCACACCTAGAGCTTCTGCCGACTCAACGGTTAAAGCTCGGGAGGTCAAAGTCTAATGTACGGTTACCGGTTAGGTGCAATTGGTATTGTCACCACTTTCTTTATCATCATTTTCTCTACTGTATTGATGCCGATGGTGCTCTTCAACCCGAAAGCATCAGGTCGTGGAAACGACTACAAAGTGATTCCACTTTCGGTTGGTGACGCTGCTCGCGGTCGTCAAATATATGTCAGAGAAGGTTGCTTCTACTGCCATACACAGTTCACTCGTATTCAAGACCGGGGCTACGGCCCATTGGTCAAAGAAGGCGACTATGTGTATGAAACTCCTCACCAGTTAGGTACTGCTAGAACTGGTCCAGACTTGACCAACGAAGGTGGCCGCTTCCCGTCACAATGGCAGAAAGCGCACTTGATTTCACCTCGTGCAGTTAAGCCTGGTTCAATTATGCCTAGCTTCAGTTATCTTTCTGAGCAAGACATGAATGACCTTGTTCAATACATTCAAACTCTTGGTAACAAGCGGACAGTGACAGCTTTTGTCACTCCTCCCGATGAGTATTTGCCGACCACGCCACAAGGACGCGGTTTGGCTGCTCGTAAAACTGTTGATACCACATCTGATGCAGCAGCCAATGCTGGTCGTGGTATCTACACTCAAAACTGTGCTGCTTGCCACGGTCTAGAGGGTAAGGGCAACGGACCTAATGCCATTACATTAGAGAAGAAGCCACCAAACCTTACTCGCGACTACTACAAGCAATATCCTGATGAGCACTGGTTCTACAGAATCTCTGAAGGTGTGACCGGCACTAGAATGCCTCGCTTCCAGTCTGTTTTGACAGAAGAGCAACGTTGGTACCTGGTCGCTTACTTGAAGACCTTGCCTAAAGAGCACGAGGAGACAATCGACAATCTTGACCAGCTAAATGTGGTTGAGCCGACTCACCTTCCTGTGCTGACAAAGCAAGTTTACGAACCGCACCACGGTAAGGAATAAGGAGAGCGCTATGTGTCCAAATTGTGTTCTTAATGGAGCTAGTATCGGTGGTGGTGTCTGGGTAGCGTTTGGTATTTGTGGCTTTTTCTTCTTAATTGCTGTGGTTGGAGTTCTCTGGGCTTTCAGAAACGGTGAATTCGAAGATCTTGAAGCTGTCAAATTTGAAATGCTCGATGACAGTGAAGAGCTTGTGCTTGGCGGTAAAGCCAAAGCTGCTGTAGAAAAATTGCGTACTCAAGGCGAAGGCGCTTAACACCTTAAGTGCATAAAGCGCATAGTAAGGAATGGAGAAAAATGGCTGAAGAAGTCAAAAAAACAGTTAGCACGCCGGTAGTCGAAGACGATGAGCACTACGAAGTCGTTTCTGAATACCGCATCGGTGAAGGCGCCCCGCCTCCTTTTCTGGTGATTTGTTTCATTCTGATCTTTGTATATGCAGCGGTGTCTTGGATTCCCTTCTTTGGTTATTAGAGGAAGATGTCACTTAGTAAGTTGAAATTGGTTTTCAGTAACCAAAAAAATCTCTCCCCAGCTTTTAGAGTTGATCTAAAGGCCTCGCTTCTTTTGGCGATGATTCCTGTAATTGTGGGCTTAACTGCTTGCAACGACAGTAAAGTCACTCTGCCATCAGCAGATGACGGTCTGGTTAGCACCAAGGTTACTCTGGGCGACAAAGAGCCAATCTGGCCTAACGACGACCCATCAGTTCCTGATGGCAAAGGCGTATATGCTGCTCAGAATTGCGCTGCTTGCCACGGTCTAGATGGTAAACCGGTTGCTGGTAAGGCGACTGTTGACCTCTCTAGCAAAGAGTGGGGCCGTAAGCAAAAGCCAGTGGAGCAATATGACTTCATTACTTTTGGCAAAGAAGGTTCGGACCACCCAGCGGTGCGTTCTAAGCTTCGTCCACCAGAAATTTGGAACTTAGTCTTCTACGTCAGAAGTCTATCCACTCCACCTTTGACTGATGGCGAAATCGCTGAAGTATCCTCGGTCTTCGGTGCCAACTGTGCTGTATGTCATGGCACCAAGGGTTATGGCAATGGTCCGCTGATGAAAGGCAACGTGCTTGAACCGGCCCCAGCTAATTTCCAAAGTTTCCCCCGCTTTTATGACCGTACAGACGAACTTCTGTGGGATCACATCGCAAACGGGATAAAGTGGGAAGGGATGCCTAACTTCCTTGGCAAACAAGACAAAGCCAAGAAAGTTACCTTTGACGAGCCTTACATCTGGAAAATGGTTGGTTATGTCCGACACTTCCATGAAAGCAACTTGACTGAAGATGCTACTAAAGCTCTTCATGCCAAAGAAGATAAGGAAGAGAAGGAACACAAAGACGGCGCAGAGAGTAAGTAAAGACCAGAAAGACTAAGATAGAGACTAATAGTTTCAATCACTAGTACAGAAGACCGAATACAAAAGACCTAGTACCTAAGACCTAAGGATATCGACCATGACAGACGGAGTCAGAAGAAGAGTCATTTTAAAAACGGTAGCTGCACTACCGCTTGCAGCTACATTTGGGCTTTTGATATCTCCTTTTCTCAGATATTTGCGACCAACATTGAAGCCGCTCGACATCCTTGGTCAATCTGACCAACCATTGGCTGAGCCGCCAATTCCTACTTTCACAGACAAAGATTTCCCCGATCCATGGACTTGCCTGCCTTTTATGTTCAATCAGAAGTACCTCGAGTACAACCCTGAGGGAGCTGAAGTGCGCAAGATTCCTGGCTTCATTGTTAAATTGCCCACCGGCGATGTGGTTGCCTACAGCCGCATTTGTCCCCACCTTGGTTGCATCTTCAACTTCGTCAAAGACCCAGATGAATGCGCTAAGGGCTACAACTTCAAACCCGCTGGCCCAGTATTTGCTTGCCCTTGCCACCTGAGCGTTTATGACATTGCTCAGGCTGGAAAAGTAGTAAGTGGTCCTGCTCCTCGTCCACCGCGGAAATTTGAAGTGAAAAAGGTAGGCGAATCGTATCAGGTGGTTGCGTTGGAGGCTGGTTCAATTGCATAGTTTAGCCCCGGGTAATAGCATTGCGAGCACCCTCACCGCAGCTGGTGATTGGGTCAAAACCCGCATCAACAACATCGATATTTTCGATGAGCATTATCAGAACGAAGCGAAGACCAATCCCTTTTATGCATTAGGGCCTATCTTCTATTTGGTTTGGTTCATTGTTATGGCTACTGGTCTGATCTTGATCATGTGGTACGTACCAACTAAATCAGCTGCGTTTGATTCTATTCTCAATATTCAAAACGGTATTCCGATTGGTGGATTGATGAGAGGCATGCACAAATATGGTGCTGATGCCATGATCATTGCCGCCACCATGCGTCTCTATCGCATGTTTATCAATGCTGATTACAAGCCCTCCAAAGAATTCAACATTGCCATTGCCCTGGTCACTCTGTTGCTGGCTATGTATTCCGGTCTCTCTGGTTACTTGCTGATTTGGAACCAGCGGGCATTTTGGGCGACCAAAGTGTTTGCCACATTCCCTACCTATATGGACCAGTTCGCTGTGATGGGAGACTTCTATCAGCCTCTCTACAAATCACTGCACTTGGGATGGAACACAGCAGAAGTATTGCTCGGTGGTGGTGCTGCCATCACTCAGAACACAATGACGAGATTCTTCTCGTTGCACTTAGCTTTCTCGCTCATTCCACTTATCTTTGTTGAAATCTACTTCTTCAAGAATGCCTATGTGCGCGTACCGTTGAACTGGACAAAGCGTTCGATCTTGATTTTGATGATTGCTTTTGTGGCAATTGCTCTTCCTGCCGCTCAAGGCTCACGGTCTGATCCAGATGTCACTCCATTGCCGATTCTCTCTGACTGGTATTTCTTGGGCTTGTATCAGATGTACAAGTACCTGGAGCCGGTGGTGGCAACTTACATCACCATGGTCATTCCAGTTTCTGTGATTCTCTTGCCTTTCCTCGATACCTGGATTACCGGTTCCGAGAAAGACATCATGAAGAGACCATTCATCTTAATGATGACCTTCATGGGAGCAGCCTGCTGGATCGTCTTCTCGTACTTGATTATCGTCAATATTGCCGATATTCACTCTGACCCACCTTACTGGCGCTCTTTCCTCTACGGCACTATCGATATTGGTATTGCCTGGCAGGCCATTCTTATGATTCGCAATAAGAACCTGCAAGAGAAAGCCAAAAGCTTCTTGGGTGCCATGGTTATGTTGGCCTATTGTCTGATTCAGACATTCAGTGCCTACACCTATGCCTACATGGCTTACACAGAGATGTTCATTGACCCATTGGGCCACGCCGCTCTCTATGGCCTTGCTCGACCAATGATGAGCAATGCCAGTGAAGTAGAAGCTGTTGTGCGGAAATTGCACAGCACCTCTAACTCTGGTGTTCCTCTCAATAAAGAGTATTGGAACTACCATGTCACCTTAGACCCAGGCTACATCGCTAAATTGGGTGAGCCCGTTGCTAAAGATGACTTGCAGAAACTAGCTGAGTTGGCTAAAAACAAAACACCAATAGACTTAATTTCGAAGTTTATTCCAACCTTTGAAACACCGTCTGGACCTAATGGTGCCTATGATGCCATCAAGTTCTCCGACCCTGTAAAAGGACCGCACCCAGAGTACGAGAGCATGACTGACTTCATGATCAATAACCGCTGGGCATGGGATTACTGCACATTGCAGGATCGTCTAGTACCAGGATTGGTGAAAGGTGGTTATCCGCTGAAAGTTCCTGACAATGACTGGTGGTGGATGCTTGGTGGACCTATAGCTGGACTTCTATGTCTAGTTGCCGGACTTCAAGCCAAGCAAGCGCAAGCCAAATTGGCTGCACCGAAAGCTGCTGAACCCGTTGCTGCTGCCTAGACAACTGCATATATAAGTGAGTAAGAAGAAAGAAAAAGTGAGCACCGCTAGTTTGAATAGCAATTTGAATAACCTCAATGCTAAGCCTGAAAATGGCGCTAGTGGTGCTTTCTCTTCTTCTTCAAACAGAAGACTGAAGATCAAGTTTGTCTATAAGTTCTTTGCTTTTGTTTTTTCAGTGGTGGCGCTCTCTTGGTTCTTTGAAGGAACCAGACAGATGCAAGCTGGATTATCAGTTTCGGCCATCGTATACGTGCTTGCTGGAAGTTTGCTTACTGTAGCTCTGATTGGGGTGCAGGCCTTCTTCATTTATGCAGAAGAGAAATCTAAAGACAATCGCACCCGCAAGATTCGACTCTTCGACGCTGTTTACGAGCGTTTGACTAGACCGTCTTGTAGTGACAAATCTGACGAATCAACTGACCCTGAAACTCATGGAGATAACTAGTCGTGGGTAAAACGATTGACATTGTTTTGGTAGTAGTAGGCGCTGTCGCCTGCCTAGCCTTAACCGGCCTGATGCCTTGGGCTGAGCTTGGTATGACCGGTGCCCCTGATGCTTGGCCACTATGGCTACGTTGGGTCAATGAGAATTTGGGCTTGCCACTACCGAATTATGACCAGGTTGCTAGTCTCTCGACTGGCTGGTCTGAATATTTGAAGAAAGCTGGTGCTGAGTCACGTTTCGGAGACTATGCTTACTCATTAGTTATGGGCCTGGCAATGGTCGCTGCAGCCATAGGCATCGCCGCGATTGGCCGTGAAGAAGCTGAAGAAAAGACTGTTTTGCCCGTCAAGAAATAAGTACTGGGAGTTCTGAATCATGTACACGTCGATACCGAAAGGCCTAACTGACCTAACGCTCGCAATAGAAAAGGGTACTAATGCTGTAATCAGCAATAGGTACAATCCCTTCTATTATCACGGTGCGCTTCCTCAGTTTTACCTGTGGGTGCTTTTCCTTTCAGGGCTTTTGCTTTTCGCCTACTACATTCCAACGATTGATAACGCCTATTTCTCGGCCAATCTCGTAAACGCCTGGACATCGGTTGACTACATTACCGATAAATTGCCGATGGGAGCTGTTATTCGCGGTATCCACCGCTATGCCGGTGACGCCATGGTAATCACCATCGTCTTACACGCCCTGCGTGTTTGGGTCACTGACCGCTATCGTCAATACCGCTGGATTCAGTGGGTATCGGGTATTGTCTTGCTTTTGATGGTGCTCTTCATTGGTCAAACCGGTTATTACCTGGTTTGGGACGAGCGCTCTTTAGTTCTTACCCGTATGACTGTCAGTGCTTTCGATGCTATTCCTCTAATTGGTCCTGGTCTTAAGGCCTGGTTCTTGAACGGTAGTGCCATCACTAACCTGACACTCTCTAACTTCCTCTTTATTCACATCGGTCTATCTTTCTCGCTGTTGTTTGGCTTGTGGGTGCACTATGTGCGCATGACCAGACCAGTTATCACTCCACCTCCTGCTATTAACTACATGTTGATGGCTGCACTGCTCGTGGTTGTTTTCGCTTATCCAATCACCAGTGGCAAGATGGCTGACATCAACACTGCCCCAACTAGTTTTGATATCGACTGGTTCTTCCTCTTCCCTTATTGGTTGATGGCAAAAGTTGACCTCACTACTTATTGGGTCTTGATGGTAGGCGCCACTGTTGGTTTGTGTTTGGTACCGCTACCAAGTCTCTATAAAGCTGCTAATCCGATTGAAGCTGCTGAAGTAGTTCTGAGCAAATGTACCGGTTGCTCAC
>JAUPUU010000311.1 GCA_030917395.1 Cyanobacteriota bacterium erpe_2018_sw_21hr_WHONDRS-SW48-000092_B_bin.40 | reverse complement strand
GTGCCATCAGCTAACTTTACTGCCGCGGCATCTTTAGGGGTATTGTAGCGAGCAGCCTCGCCCACAAGTTCCTTCTCTAAATCATTTTGGTCAAGTTGAGATTGAATGTGTTTCGCCGCCTTTTTTTGGCGATTGGCTAAAAGCTTAGCTGCTTCGGGTTGATCGATTGTCCCTTTTTTCAGGCTTGGCCGCATACGCAGTGTTAGGCCTTTCCAGGCTTCGTGGTCAGGGTCGGCAAGAAATTGCTCAAATTGCTCTGCTGATATGTCGTAGCCGTAGGCCATGTCGAGCGGCAGAAATAGCGGACGATAGTCGTTGAAGCGCAGCGGTATCGAGACCTCAAAGTCTTCTGGTCGGTCTAGTATTGATGTGTTTTTTGTGTCTGACTTCATGGCCTTAATTTCGGGCGCCCCGGTTTCGAAGTGGCGACCCATAAGGCAGGCCAAATTTGGTTCTTCGCCAGAGCCGTAAAATAGATATGAAACCCATCCTAGTTTGGCCGGACAGCGGCAGATGTTACCGCCAAAAGCTGCTACGACTTTGTCATAGTCGTTATTTTGCACATGCTTCACAAATGAAAGGGCATGTCGACTGGGATCAGACGGCTGATCACCCCTGAATGCTTGAAACAAGACAATCAGAAAACAGCCGATAAAAAATAAGGGAAGAATCACCCGCATTTCCTGAGTGTAACTTGGATTTGGCTGTGATACTATCCCTTCTTTCTCTGTTCTTTATCGCTATGTTCTTTCTCGCCCCGTTCATTCTTCAATTTCTCAGCTCTATTTTGTAAGAGGCATAAGCTATGGACCTACTTGGAAACGCTGGCCTGGTAGCTAAGAACCTGCCCGCCTTATTGCTTGGGCTGACAATATTTGTTTTCCTCTTTGACCTCGTGCGCAACCGCACCTGGGCCAGTTTAGAACCAGGCAAGGTTAATGGGCCTGTCAAGGCACTGGGTGCTACAAGCGCCGCTGGCATATTGATACTTGCTCTTGTTGCCGCAGCTGGTCAGCCTCTTTCTGATACGGGCTATTTTTTCGCAGGCCTCATCCTAACTTATGTTTTTGCCACCCTCAGCCTTAAGCCGGCCATGCGCACAATGTTGCATCTTGCCTGCGCTGTTGCCTTAAACATGTTCGTGCCAGGCGATAAGCTCACTCTGGCGGCCTGTTCTTACTTGATGGGAGCAGTTGCTATCCGCCTGGTATTGAACATGCTCAAGCCTAAAGACTCACGGCTTGACGATGTCGCTCCTCCTTTCGTTTATTTGTCAGCCATGCTCTTTGCTTCATGCGGAGCAGCTGGTGGTGGCAACGCTGAGAAATACAGTGGCATGATCAATAGTGCCTTCATTGTCTCGACGCTCATGACCTTGATGCAAAGACCGTTCATGCGTGATGACAAAATTTTAGTCAAGCGCTTGGTCTTGACTCTCTCTGGTGGTCTGGCCTATCTGGTAATGGTGACCAAGGCAGTCAATGCTCCTGAGTATGTGCGTCTGGCTGCTCTAGTTGGAGCTGGCTATGGCATGGCTTATGCCCTTGATGCCATTGCCATCAAAAAAGATTGTGCCACCAGTGCCATAAAGCAGATATTGATCATCGGCATATTTACTTTGCTGGCCACAAGACTGTTTGGAAATCTTGGTATGGCTGCTTTAGGAGCCGGATGTATGGTTGGTAATTTCAGCCAAATACCTGCTTGTGCTGCCATTTTCTTTGGTGCTCGCATTCTTGAGCAAGTTTTCGCCTATGCCAATGTCTCAAACGTCACTGGTATCAATCTCAATCATCCTTATGTCAGCGCTGCTCTCTATCTGGGGCTCTTCTCGGCTCTTGGGCTGATGGCTCTGCTCAAAGATGTCTCAGACCGTCGCATTGTCGCTGCTGCATTCGCCCTACTTACAGCGCTTGGCACTGGTGCTGTTAGCTATTTCTTGCATAGTGAAGCTGCTGGTGGTTATCTCATTAGTTTGATTGTCTCAGCCGTGCTCGTCGCTATTGTTGGTCAAGCGTTCTTCCCTGACGAAGAAGAAAAAGTAGTCAATGTGGCCTTGGTACCGGCTTTAGCGACAAGCTCTGCCATGGTATCGGCTGGTCTTTTGCAATTTGGTCTCAGTGCCACCATGGAAGATCGCATGACTGTGATCGGCGTCATGGGTGCTGTTACTTTTGCGGCATTGTTAGCTAGCTATTTCATTGGCCGCGGCAAAGCCGCCGGTAATTCTGATAGCTCAAATGGTGGTGGTTCTAATCCTGGTGGCTCACCTGGTGACTCAGGGAAGCCTGTAGCTGTCTCTGGAGACTAAGCTGGATTGATTCTTTTTCTGGGCGTCGCCGTCGAGATAAACTTCAACTAGCAAATTGCGACCATCAAAAGCTAGCTCTCTGCGCCTCAGTTGGCGGCTCTTTGCCTGGATTTTCATGTCGTCGCTGCCGACAATTGAAATAATCAGTTCTTCTGGGCCACTGGTGCTTTCGCAGCGAATTTGAACTGGTTGCTTGTAAGGGTTAAATAGTTTCAAGTCGGCCTTGCCGTACCAGACTGTAGCGTCTAGACCTGGCGGCACAGAGCGCACACAAGTGGTATGTGCCGCTCGCTCTTTTACTTGCAGACCAGAGAGTAGTGCTGCTTGGTAGAGGCAGGAAGATATCAGACAAATGCCACCACCTTCGCTGCTCACCCGCGAGCCCCCCAGGTAGCTACCGGCTGGCACAAAACCTCGGCTACCGGTGCGCGGACCGACTTTGGCATTGAAAGAGAAAGTTTGGCCCGGCTCAATTACCGCACCGTCGAGAGCCCTAGCGGCGGTGATGAAATTGAGCCTTTGCTCACGGGAATATTGACTGAGGCTGACCGTGCGCCTGGCTAGTTCGGCTTTGTAGGGATGGTCGTTGAAGTAATAAGTCAACAAGAAAATTGGCGTGGCAAATAAAGCCACGGTGGCTAATTGTTGTTGCCATTTTTGTTTTTTTTGCTTGTTGTCTTTCAAGAGTGGCTCAGTCATGGGCATGCCTGTAAGTTCACCGGAGTACTGCGTAATTATTCAACAACATTGAGACGATCGAGATTGGTGAAGCCCTTGATGCCTTTGCTGTACATACCAGCTAGCATGGCCGGATTAACATTGACTCGACCTGGTAGTTCCATGCGCAGCAGGGTATTGAATTGCGATTTACCCTGGGGCAAGTTAGTACCAAAGTAGACAATTTTGTCGTCGAGCACGTCTTGATGGGTCCACCATGGTCGGCCCCAATCGCCTTGTACCACTTCGTCTTCACTAGGGTCTGCCGCTTCGGTTTGGTTCTTGCTTTCAACCACTTCGGCACCAGATGGCAAAGCGGCTTCGACAATGACGTATGGCAGTGACCTTGGTGTGTCTACCAGCACTTTCATCAAGATGGTCTCACCGGCTT
>JAUPUU010000310.1 GCA_030917395.1 Cyanobacteriota bacterium erpe_2018_sw_21hr_WHONDRS-SW48-000092_B_bin.40 | reverse complement strand
GTACTTCACTGATTTTTCGACGTTGCCGGCATAGGCCGGTTCGCGCATCCAGGCCAATGATGTTAGAGCCGCACCTTCAACAGCAAGGGCTTCGCCTTCGCTGCCCACAATCGAACTCTTAACGTCTCCAATGCTGCCGTCGGCTTTTTGCTTAGCCGCTAGTTTATCCATGAGCTTTTTAGCTTCGGCCTTATTGTCTGATAGATAGAGTGCATTGGCTGCAAGTGCCAGCACGTAGCTATTTTGGCTTGAGGCAGCGGCACTCTTGAGCGAGTCAATTTCGGGCTTGAGATCGGCAGCAGGTTGTCCGGTTTCAAGCAGCGACCACAAGATGTATGCGTTTGAGCAGTCTTTGTCTTCAATCCAGGTGTGCAGAGCTCGGCGTTTGCGAGAGAAGCCGCCCTTGCCGTCTTTTTGTTTGAAGAGCCAGGCCCGTGTAGAGGCCACCATGTTCTTATCAACTTCGCGCACTTGAGCCATATCGCTGAAATGCATCAAGCCAAACGCTGTGAGCGCCTCGTGGCCGGGATTTTCACCAAACCATTCGTAGCCTTTGTCTGGGCACCAGAAGCCAACCAACATCTTGTAGCCAGTATCAAGCTTCTTGCGCGAGGTTTCCACAAGCTTGGGGTCGACTCCGGTGTGAGAGAGGAAATATTGCTGTGCCATAGTCAATGGATAGCTGGTCGAGCAGGTCTGCTCAAAGCAGCCGCAGGGGTCTTGAATCAGCCTTTGCAGCGCTTCTGTCATATTGGCTAGTGGCGTTGGATAGACCGCTGAATTGGAGGCGATACTGCCGGCGATAACTTCTTTGGGGATGGTGATAGTGTGCACCACCGATTTGCCTGGCTCAATCATGCCACCAAAACATTTTTCAATAGGGAAGCCTTTGGGCTTGACGCTTAAGGTTCTGGTTATTTTGTCTTGGAAAAGACCAGATTTAGCATTGAGAACCAAGGGGAAGGTGCCCACGCCAAACGCTGTTTCGCCTGACTTGGGGGCGCCTAGTTGCAGGGCGTCTACATCAATTGGTTGAATGTAGCGTACTCTACCTCCGGCGCTAAGAGCTGAGCCGTTCTTGATCAGGGGCAGCAGTTTGAATTTTGCTTTTGAGTTTCCGCCAGAACTGCTCCCGGAACTTGCAGAACTTCCACTTGAGCTTCCATTTGAATTTCCGTTTGAATTTTCGCTGGACTCACCATTAAGATCAATAGAGATATCTGGGCTGACGAGTTCGTTACTGGTGGCATTGATCATGCTTACCGGTAACATAATGTGGTCGCCAGCTGTTACTTCTAATGGCATCTTAAGCTCGGCATAGAATGGTTGCACTGACTCAACACCGATATTGCTGGCACCAAGCGAGCCACTACCGCTGTAAGCATCAGCAAAGACTCTAAAAGTGCTGACACTATCATTTAAACCAAAGCTAACTGTTGCTTCGCCTGTCTTGGCGTCTGTTTTTACGCCGCTATTCCAGAATAGAGTCTCAGTAAAGTCGACGCGATCGGTGGGGTTTCTGTCTTTGCGTACTTCGTAAGCAAACTCACGCACCATAACTAGATCGTTTTGGGCCATGAACTTGTCAGCTACTTCGTTATCGAACATGGCGTCTGCGTCACCCATAATTCTTCCTCGGCGATTCAGCACTTCAGCCTTGCCCATGGCTGCTTGCAGTTGATTGCGAGTAGCATCAGACTCTACTTTGGCTTTCTTCTCAAATGCGCTCACGCTTGGTGATGGTGGCAGGTTTTTGTTTGCGGCCACACTCGATAAGTCTTGCGGAGCTTCCGCCAATTGTCTATCTTTTCCTGCATGTTTTTCATCGTTGGCTGCCTCTGCCATAGGGGCTAGTGGCATAGCACCCTTTTGTTCGACTCCACCCATGCCTGCCTGCGGCGGTGCTGGGGCTGCTAGCGGCATAGCGCCCTTTTGGACCACTCCACCCATGCCCGGGGCAGCAAAGGCCATGCCACGAACACCAAGCTGCATCATTCCGTCTTCTTTCATGGCCCGCATCACTTCATGTTGCGCTTGTATCTTTAGCGCTACAACCCGGCGTGCTTTGTCGCCATGTTCTTCAACGAATTTAGTCAGGTTCATCAAGGCAAAGTGCCTCCAACCTTGCGTGCCTAAGAGCAGGTCAGTGGCCAGTGCGGCTTTAGAGTTAGTGTCGTCGAGGTAGACATGAGCATCTGCCAGGTCTGAGACCTCAGGCTCCAGAAATGCCATAACCGGCAGTCGTGGAGCTTGCTCGCGCTTCTCTATCATTTCAAGCACACTGTCGTCGGTTACAGTTACACCCACAACTGCTGCAACTGGTTTGTCGTTTTCATCAGTGGCTTTGACCGTAAGCTTGGCTTTGTCTCCGGGAATGTAGCTCTTCTTATCAGCTTTGATACTTATTTTTAGTGGGTGCTGTGGTGCGCGGAAGAGCAAGCGCTCGGCCAGGGGCACGTCTTTGTCACTCCATATGGTGGCGGTCAAAACTCCTTCAATGTCGTCAGGTACTGTAAATGTTACTGGCAATAGAGAGCCAGGTTTTACATCGTTGCGCTTGCTTAAATCGACATGACACTCTGATATAACAGTCTCACGCTTGGCCAGGGTGACACTGAACTTTTGGTTGCTAGAGCCCACGAGTACGGTGACTGGCTGACCTTTGGCGAAGGTGTCTTGCTCAGCGCGAATTAATGCACCAGCGGCTTTTGCTTGTGGTAGTGGAAAAGTTGTCTTAATTCCGGCTGGTTCATTGATTGCCAGGAAGTATTCTTTGTTGGCATCAGGTGTAAATTGGATGCGTCCCCGACCTTCATGCTCGGTGGCAAATTCTGCCACAGTTACATTGCTCAAGCTGCCGTTGCTTCCTTTAGCAATCAGCTTTCCTGCTAGGTCTGCAGGTTTTCCGTTGGGTAGAGTGGCTTGAATATAGAGACGATTGGGGTAGCCTGCGATAAGATCGCCGCCTTCGGGATACATTTTTAGATCAACTGTTTGCAACAGAATTGGAATAGTCTTGGAGGCAGTCTCGACCACTCCACCATCTTCGATAATGAGTGCTAGAGTGCCTTCTCCGCGCGGAATGTCGTGGGGTAAATCTAAACTGACTGAGCATAGACCACTGCTATCAACTTTTGCTGTGCCACCACTGATGGCGACACCGTCGACAACTGCAGTAACCGATACTTTCGCACCAGCGGGCACTCCGCCTTCTGCGCGTTTGACATCTAGTGTGGCGTTGACTTTCTCACCGGGGCCATAGCCGTCGCGCAAGAATGTAATTTGCGATTTCAGCCGTGGTGCGCGGTAGGCTCTAATATCGAATTTTCTTTCAGCTGGTGCATGACCATTCCAGGGATAGGTCGCCTTTAGTAGATACTGCCCGCCGGCCTGACCCTCTGGAACCTTCCAGCTAAAGCCCCAGCTGCTATCTTGGGTGCTAACGTTGCCCCGTGCCACCACGTCACCTTTTGGTCCGGTAACTTCTATGGTGGCATTGACACCCTGGGTGTCTGAAATTGGTTTGTGACCATTGGCGCTCAATAAGATGCCTCGCACATAGACATTTTCGCCAGCCCTATAAATAGGTTTGTCAGTGCTAACGTAGGTCAAATAGCGGTCTTTGCCACCGAGTACATCGGTTGTAGCCTGACTTTTGTGCATAGTTATTTGCTCCGCCGTGCCTTTTTCTGCTTTAGGCAGATTGGCGAGGGCGAGCCCGTCGCCTTGCGGGCTGGCATAACTTCTATTGAGAAATAGCGAGCCTATTACTGCGATTGTGACACCACCGAAAATCCATTGGCGAGACATAGTCAGCGCTCCTTTAATCTAGACTCACCGATTATGGCAGCGGCCAAATTGGCAAATAAGACGGTAAAGGCGGATAAGACTTCAGGGTAAACCGCAGGGTAGATTCAGATTACGAAAGAAAACAAAGCCGACGTCGGGTGGGACGTCGGCTGCTTCACTTTAGTGCAGGTAAGGCTCGCTTAATCGTTTTTAAGCCTTGCTTTCGGACATTTTTAGAACGACAACTGTACAAGGTGCAGCGTCAACGATTTCGTCAGCAATGCTACCAAACCACAAGCGGCTGAAACCATGGCGGGCATGGCTGGGAACAATGGCTTCGTCTGCGCCATACTTCTTACATGCGCTGGCAATTGCCTGGGCTACTTCGCCTTCGAGAATTTCAGCGGTGGCATCAATATTGAGCTTGGCTTTGAGGTCTTTGGCCATTTGCTCGAGAACGCCCTTCTCTTCTGCTCTTTCTATAGCGACAGTATCGGGAATTCCTGGGGTTGAGACATCGGCAAAACCTGGAACGATAACGTGTACAAGGTGAATTTGGGTTTCGCTGCTATATTTTTGCGCTGCAATCTCATCGAGAGCGCTTTTGGC
>JAUPUU010000309.1 GCA_030917395.1 Cyanobacteriota bacterium erpe_2018_sw_21hr_WHONDRS-SW48-000092_B_bin.40 | reverse complement strand
TAGCTATGCCAATTTGGGCCGGAAATTAATCGTGGAGGTCACCCAGTGCCGGCATACAGATTGAACTAATTGTCGCTGATGGACGTATTAGGAAGTAGGGAGCAGCGATATGCCAGCGGTGAACAATAACTGCACTTAAAGGGGCAATAACTGCGCGTAAACCACAGCACCTTGCGCGTAAACCACGGCACCTTGCGCGTAAACCACGGCACCTTGCGCGTAAACCACAATAACTGCGCGTAAGCCACAGCACCTTGCGCGTAAACCACAGCACCTTGCACGTAAACCGCAGCACCTTGCGCGTAAACCGCAGCACCTTGCGCGTAAACCGCAGCACCTTGCGCGTAAACCACAGCACCTTGCACGTAAACCGCTGCACCTTGCAAGCAAATCACAATAACCGCGCTTAAACCACAATAACTACACATAAATGTCAATAACCGCGCGCAACTGGGTAAGTTGAAGTATAATTAGGAATAACTGCGCTTAAGAGACCGAGAATGCCAAAACCTGTACCGGAAAAAGAGCTAAAAGCTATAGAGAATGTGCTGGTTACACAGCCGGGGCCTGTCTCGCGAGCATTCATAGCCGCTGCTTTGGGCAATGACGTTCCGCGGAGAACACTGCAGCTTCGCTTGCGCTACCTTGTTGACCACGGAAGGGTGGTGGCAGAGGGCCAAGTGCGAGCGGTCAAGTATCGCCTGGCAAAACGTGATAGAGGCACACATATCGCTTCAGAAGAAAGTGCAACTATACACTTGTCAAAAACGGCAACCGACATTCAGCAACTTGTCTCGAAGTCAGTAATAAATCGAAAAATCGTTGGCTACAACCGAGATTTCCTCGAATCTTACAGACCTAATAAAAGCACATACCTGAGCGACGAAAATCGCGCGCGCCTCCATGCACTAGGGGCGGTACCAGCTGGCACTCAACCGGCCGGCACATATGCGCGAAAAATCCTTGACCGCTTACTAATCGATCTTTCTTGGAACTCAAGCCGACTAGAGGGAAATACTTACACGCTTTTAGACACGAAGCACCTGATCGAATTTGGCAAAGAGGCAGAAGGCAAGGATCGCATTGAAGCGCAGATGATTCTCAATCACAAAGATGCCATCGAATTTCTTGTGAGTTCAGCTGAAGAAATCAGCTTCAACAAGTACACTCTTCTAAACTTGCATGCATTGCTAGCGAATAACCTTCTGTCTAACACCAAAGCGGAAGGAAGGCTTCGAACGATAGAAGTGGGCATTCATGGCTCATCTTTTCTGCCCCTTGCCATGCCACAACTAATTGAAGAATGCTTCGAACAGATCTTGAACACAGCGCAAGCAATCAAAGACCCTTTTGAACAATCATTCTTTGCTATGGTTCACCTACCCTATCTACAGCCTTTCGACGACGTAAATAAGCGCGTCTCACGAGTTGCTGCAAACATCCCATTGATTCGGGCGAATCTCATCCCTCTCACTTTCTTAGATGTGCCGAAGGATATTTACACTCAAGCGATTTTGGGAGTCTATGAACTGAACCGCATCGAACTGCTCCGCGATGTTTATCTCTGGGCGTATCAACGTTCAGCAGAGCGCTATGCAGCGGCACAGCATTCGATAGGTGAGCCTGATCCATTTCGTCTCAAACACAAAGAGACCCTACGCGATGCCATAGGTACATTCGTGCGAGAACAACATGGCAGGAAAGAAGCACTTAAATTCTTACAAGAGTGGAGCGCAGAAAATCTCCCTTTGAGCGAACGGGCAGAATTCATTGACGTTGCAGAGACTGAGCTACTTGCCTTGCACGAGGGCAATTTTGCTCGATACAGAATAAGACCTTCTGAATACGAAGCCTGGCAGAAAGTTTGGAACCGGGGTCGGCTGTAGCTAACCAAGACTTACTTGGTTAAAAAAGCCAACCTAGTCTTCACTCAAAAGCCACTGCCACTCAGGCACATACTTCTGAACAAAATCAGCCGGAACAGTTCTATCAGGATGAAATCGCCGATCGGCTGCCCACTCTTCGTTCCCAGCCGACCGCCAAAGTCGAGCCGCCCAATCTGCTGTTTCTTCAGGCAGGTCTTCTACATACTCCTCAAAGTCAGAAAACTGGTCGCTATGTTTTACCCGATACAGAGCCAGAATTACGGCTTCGCAAGCAATGAGAGCCGCTTGGTCGTCCTTCTTGCGAAAAGCTTTCTCGACGCGCTCAAAATACGGCTGAAGTGCTTCAGAAAAGACCTCTGCAGCAGCTTCCTCTGGCTCCCGATAACCACGCCATGTTCGACCAGAATTGATGTCGATGTCACCTGCGCTAATATGACCTAGCACGGCTTCTATCTCAGCGGCGAGGTCCTCCATGCGAGGGTACTTAATCGCCTCATCTGCCAATGCAGCTGCAGCAAGTTTCAATTCTGGTTGTCGCTCCAGGAGCGCCACAAGTACTCTGCGTGCAATTTCCGGACTAAGTTCGGCTGGATCAAAATCCTTCTTTGCTACGCTTGCTTTCTTTGCCTTGGCCATTTGAGAAACTCCAACATTCATCAACGACATTTGAATCTTATTCCGCCCGCTCACGAATGTTTGATAGATAAACAGCCAGGCCTTCTTTGCCTAAGATGTGGCGATATTTATCAGGAGGCCCATCAAAGAAGCCCCACTCAGTTGCGTTCCCTAGCTCCGCTAATCGAGCTCCCAATATAAGCGGCTCGGGCTTGAGTCGAAAACAAGCCTCAAGATGCAAATCGCGAAAAGCATCAACCAGATACTCAAGTTCGCATTCATCTTGAAGTTCAAATATGCTGTCCAGCATGACCAAGGCATGCTCCGAGGTTTCAATTACAACCTTTAATTTTTTCGGCAGCATCACAGCCAAAGCATCAGCTACCATATCAAATCCAGAAGTAGGAAGTTGAGATTTCCAGCTACCAGGGCCATGTTCAACCATCTGTTCTGCCGCTTTGTCGAGCTGATTCTTGAACTTAGCAGCGCACTCGGTATCACCACCATCATCCGCAGCGAGACTGAGTAAAATACGATCAGCGTTTGCATCGTCTGCACGTGCCAGCTCAAAGAGCTGGTTGATAAGCCATTCTTTAGACTTCTTCTTCAATTGCGGTCTTAAGTCTTTCATCGTTTATCCACCTAACCCAATCACTTCATACTTCCAACTTCATAGCCTAACTTTCGATACTTCACACAGCGGCGCTCAAACATCTTCTTCAAGATCGGATGACTTGAATCAACATAGTCGTAAATGCGAACATCGCTCTTCTCGGCATGCTCTCGATGAAGCCGCCCTGCATATTGCTCCACCCTACCTTCAAAAGAGATCGGCAACAATAGAAATAGAGTATCAAGGCGAGCATCATCAAAGCCTTCACCGATGAACTTTCCAGTGGACAGAATGATTCTTTCAGCATTATCTGGAATAGCTTTCAATTTTGCAAACACTGCTGTTCTTTCTTTTTTAGTCATGCCGCCTTTCAACACGATAATATTCTTGGCAAAGCCTTGCAACTTCTCTGCAAGTCCATCCAAATGTTCAAGACGTTCTGTGATCACAAGCGGCGAGCGACCTTTCTCAAGCTCTTTCAAGATATCGTCGAATATCAAATCGTTTCTTTCTTTGCTATTTGCAAGTGCATCGTATAGCTCGTGAATATTCGTGACTTCTCCTAAAGAGATTGGCATCTGAAATCCAGTCTCACGCGTAACTACAACATGACTCACACCAGAGTGTTTTCGATTTCTAAAAGAGTCTTTGAACACGACAGGGCCGCATTGCATCATGATTATTGGCTGATGGCCATCCTTTCTGGCGAGTGTCGCCGTTAGTCCTAGAACATACTTTGCCTTTGCTTTCTTTATCACCTGCTCAAAGCTAAAAGCTGAGATATGATGGCACTCGTCAACAATTATCTGGCCATATTCAGACACAATGTCAGAGGCATCCCCTTTCTTTACGAGGCTTTGAATTGTAGCAATGTCCACTATTCCGGTTCGCTTGTTTTTGCCACCACCTATCTGCCCAATGCTCTTTGCCGGCATATCAAGAAACTGCTCAAGCTTATCTTTCCACTGATCAACCAGAGCCAGTGTGTGAACAAGAATCAGTGTATTGGTTTTGCGTTCACTGATAATGTAATTTGCAACCACGGTCTTGCCAAAGGCAGTTGAAGCACAGATTATGCCAAGGTCATTACTCAGGATCTTCTCAACTGCAGCTTTTTGCTCATCGCGAAGCTGTCCTTTAAAGGTCGCATCAATCAGATTGCCACTACATCGTTTATCGTCTAACTTGAACTTGATACCTGATTCGAGCAGATGCTCCGCCAAACTACTCCAGCACGCTCTCGGCACGGCAATATACTTTTCAAGACTATCGGCACAGCAAATCACTCGCGGAGTGTCATAAGTTGACTGCCTCGTCGCTTGCTTCTGATAGAACTCTGGATTTTGAAATGCCGCAATTGCCATTATTTTTGACAATGCAGAAGAACTAAATCCCTCCTTCCTCACGTAAACCATATTGCCAAGTACCACTTGAATTTCAGTCGGATGCGGCGGCGGCAGTTTCTTGTCGTAAATCTTTTTCTTCTTCCATGGCTCGTCCGAATCGGGATCATCTGAAGACAATGGAACTGTAAAAATAGCCTCTTGCGCTGATGCAGCCTGTACAATTGATTCGAGATCGGCAACACGCATGCGTACAATTGATTTAAGGAAAGCCCATTGATCTTCAAAGGGCTGCAAATCTCTATCGACAAAAACGCTATTACCAGCCTTACACGGCTCTAGCTGCAAAGGAAGAGCAATTAGATTGCCATACCCGCCTCGCGGCATGGTGTCTTGATTTGGAAACATTCGATCATAAGAACTAAAACTAAGTTGATATCGCGTCTGTTTAGTTTCAGAGAGGAGAAAAGCACCAAGGGCTCTGGCTTGCGATGCTCGAACGGACTTGTCAAAGAATATCCAAACGTGGCCGCCCGTGCCAGAGCGAGAGCGCTCAAGATAAGCGGGCACTCCCTGAGCATCACATGTCTCCAAAAAAGCCAATGCATCTTCATTCCACTCGGCGTCATCAAAATCGACGGCAAGTAGCCAACACGTTTCGTCTTTAAGCAGCGGATAAATACCCACTGTTCGTTGACCATTCAGATGCTCTTGCAAAACTTTCTCTGTAAGCGGCAAGAGCTGACAATTTTGCCCACACTGTAATTTTCCCCGCTCATTTCTCGTGTGGCTATTCCAATCATGAGACTTTGCTGGTGAGTAATTAGTGGTACCGTCATTCTTCTGCCATCTCTCAGCATACACGTCATCACGAGCACGAAAGAGACTGAGAAAAAGCTTAACGCGTGAATCGCCATTCACTGGAAGGCTTGGCGAGATTGGTTCGTTTGTCGAAATTGGTTCGGATGCCGAGATCGGATTGCTTACCGAGATTGACTTGGTTGCCGAGATTGACTCGCTTACCGAATATCGAGCGGGGTTCTCTGCGACTTGCACAACGCTCGATGCCGATTTCAATTGGGCAATTTCAGCCCTGAGTGAAGCGTTTTCTTGTCGAAGTTGACTAAGTTCGGCTCGCAAGGTTTCGGACTCTTTCAAAGCGTCAGACAACAGCGGCAGCTGGAGCTGTGTCACACCATCATCTTTACTAGATTTGCACTTGCTAGAGCCGCTGCCAGAAACCACGTCGCCCCCATGTCAACAAGATCTTGCGAGGCACATATTCTAGTACGTCGGGCAAAGTCCTGTCGTAACTCGTCAAGAAGAATTTGCGAATCCTGAGGTCGATTTTGCAACACTCACCCGCTCAAAGGGGACACATCGCTACAATGCGCAAGCGCCTACTTTTCAACAGCAAACAACTAAAACGCCAACAGAGCTGGCATCTGACAAATTAGCCCATATCAGCCAATGGGGACACAAAGGGGACAATAGGGGACAAACCTCAGGATCTCGTGTAATAAGTCCCTTTTCCGGTCAGCCCATGCCTCTTGAGTAGCCCCTTCTCCAAGAGCTCACGTAGCTCTCTAGAAGCAGTTCGCTTATTAACATCAAACTTAGAACAATAAATCTGGTTCGTGATTTTTGCATCTATTCCTGACTCGGTAAGAATAGTTATCTGCCTTTGATTTAGACCAATTTCTTTAAGATACTCAGTAGTGAACGAACTACGAAAACGAACTCGAAACTTAGTAGAACTATCAGATTGAAATTCAGGACTAGGGTGCCCGCTTCCTCGAAGAAGTTCATCCATTCTAACGGTACCGGTTCCCCACTTTTCAATAAAGCCCGCATTATAGAAGCATTCAGCAACCTTAGTGTTGCGCTGTATAGACTCATGATCCTTGAGCAGATCATCAACAGAGAGAGCTGACGGCAAAGAACCAGGATTCCAAAACTCAACAGAAGCATCATAGAGACGAACCTGAATATTACCTTTAAGGCGATAGTCTCTATGGCAGATGGCATTGGCCAGCGCCTCACGAACAGCTTGAAGAGGATACTCCCAAACGGTAGTGCGATCCGCGGCACCAGTGATTTCGAGCTTAGTCGTTAACCGAGCCCGGAACCAGGCCATACTTTCTTCCATTTGCTTAATCAAACAGCCAGTGACTTCGCGCTCATCATCAATCTGTGTGCGCGAACGAAATTTTCCAAGCTTTACCAACGCTGAAGGATAGAACTTCTGCGGATTATTACCAAGCAATAGGACGGCCGCACGCGTTAACTTGCCACTTTCAGATAGGCCCAATTTTATTAATAAAGACTCTATGTCAATATCCACTGGCACAGGCCTTCTATTGTGCTTATTGAGTAAATCGACAAAGATTCGAAATGCCTCCAAATCAACATCGGCAAGAGAAGCTGTTTCTTCAAAACCATTGTCCCAGCTCAATTTAGTAACAGCCATCAGTTTTTGGGCAATGTCTTCACCGGTCATTTTCTGATTGGTTTTTCCAACACGACGAAGAAACTTTCCTTTACAACTCACGGCTGAAGATTGGCTCTGTGGAACTATTATCTGAACAATGCTTCTCGTATTAGTCAAAACCAACGAAGCCAATTTCATATCAACTTTAATACGAGGATCTAAAGCTATATTTACTTGATGAGCCCAATCTTCTAGAGTTTTCTTGCCAACTTGAACGCCTAAAGCTTCACCTTCATCAGAAACACCAATTAGGATCGTGCCGCCCTCAGCATTGGCAAATGCACAAATTGCTTCAAGTGTTTCTTCTCCAAAGGCAGCTTTGAACTCAAGCCGTTGACCTTCACCTTGCGCAATCAAGTCTTTAATGTCTGTCAGGTTGGCCATGAAATCTGAGTACCAAAGAAACTCAGTCAGTATAGAGCAGCGAAAAAAAGCTTGCTCGGCGTTAAGCCAATGAAATTATTCTCGCCTCGTCAATTAATCTTCCGACCCGCTATATCTGACTATATATAGTCACAGCCCACATCGATCATCCAGCAAACCATTGCTAGGTATTGGTAATTATCGACGGCTTAGACTTTCATTTTCTCCCCATCAAGCAAATAATCCAGATGCCTTAACTACCCATGGTGGCACAGCAGACTCTGCCACTTCATCCAAATAATCGAAATCATCAATCAGCTGCGCTGAGACTTCGTAGACTGCGAAACTTTTAAGTATGCAACTTACGCAATTTCAGGTAAGATGCCAACAGTCAATCGGAAGTTAAGCCCTATGCGTAAGAAATAACAGAAAAGATAGGCCGTGTTCACCTCGGCGACGAGTTCAAGATTTTTGTCAGCCCGAGCGCAAAAGTCTTCAACTCTAATTATGCTGCTATTGATTGTGCTGAGCTCAGAAGACTTCTGAACCTTTGCTTGCGCACTTCACGTGCACACAAATATACATAGCTGACGGGAAGCAGTCCCAGTGCAGATATCGTTGTTCGTCTGATAGTCATTTCTGATAGCCAGACTTCTGATACTCAGATTGCCAACGAGTCACTGGTAAATTTTCTCGCGCATTTTTCCGATAAAAACCAATTGAAACCATACTCTAAGAGAAACACCATGAACGAACTACTGACCAAAACAGTGTTGGCCCTTCTTTCGAATCGGCCCAAACCTATTTTCGACGTTCTCAAAAACTACTTCGGGCGCAACCCTCGCAAGCAGGCCATCGTGCAGGCTCAGTACGACTGCTCACGGCAGACTTGCGTCAACCGAGCCCTCAATCACATCGTTAACCGCAGACCCAGACAAGGTTCTATTGTTGGTATCGCATCCACCGATGACGAATTGAGTTTCAGCGATATCATCAATCCAGATTATCTCGACCAG
>JAUPUU010000308.1 GCA_030917395.1 Cyanobacteriota bacterium erpe_2018_sw_21hr_WHONDRS-SW48-000092_B_bin.40 | reverse complement strand
TCCAGTTGTCGCAATACCACTTATCGGCTGCAACTTTGACATCATCAGGAAGTTCATCACGTCCGTTAACTTGGGCCCAGCCTGTGATTCCCGGCATAAACTTCAACACACCACTTGCTTCACGTTTAGTGGTTAGGTCGGTCTGATTATACAGAGCTGGCCGCGGCCCTACTAAACTCATCTGTCCAAGCACTACGTTAACTAGCTGAGGAAGTTCATCCAGGCTAGTTTTACGCAAAAGTTCACCTACTTTTGTCACCGGGCTCGGTAAGAGCAACATCTGGTCTGTGGGAAGGTCTGGCGTTCCAGTGCGCATCGTGCGAAATTTATAAATTTCAAACAATTGGCCATTTTGTCCCACTCGCTTTTGTTTGAAAATAATTGGCCCGCGACTATCAACCTTAATCGCTAAGGCTATTGCCAAGAGAACGGGGGCGCCCAGTATAAGGGCGACTGAACAAAGGGCAAAATCAGTTAGTCTCTTGGCAATCATCATCTTTAGTAATCTTGGTTGCTCGCTATTTTAGGGCAAAACAATAGTGCAAAATATAGATAGGACTCTAGTTTGAAGAAAATAGAGCGAGGAGTCGAAGAGGCCCATGCCCAATAAGCTAAGCAATGCCAAACTTTCACTAAAGTTGTTCACTGTGCTGCACCGTTCCGCTGTTGCTGTGCAGCGTCCAGCCTGGCAGCAAATCCAGCAGGCCAATCTGGGGCCAAGTGATTTTGCCGTATTGGAAGTTTTGCTACATAAAGGTAGCTTGCCCATTAGCACTATTGGCAGCAAAATTCTCCTTACCAACGGCTCAATGACTACTGCAGTAGATCGCCTTGAAGCGAAGGGATTGGTTGCGAGAGTTTCTAGCGAGAGTGACAGGCGCACTAAAATAGTCTCTCTTACAAGCAAAGGCCGCGCCTTGATTGAGCCGATTTTTGCCGAACACGCTGCAGTTATAGAGGCTGCAACCGCGGGCTTGACTTATGATGAGAAACTGCAGTTTGTGGAACTGGCTAAGAAATTAGGCAAGTTTGCTGAGACGGTCGAGCGGCAATAGTTGAACTTTCTGCTCGCTAGCTGCCTTGGCCGAGTTGTATCTAGGCTACAGATTTGTTGCCACTGTAGCCGGTGCGGTAATTCTGGCTGAGAAAAAATATATTTCGCTGTAAGTGGAACCGAGCGACCCTTGCTACGGTCGTGATATTCGTAGTACTTGTCGCAATTGCAGTATCTTACCGAGCGATCAATTGAGAGATGATTCGATGAAGCCCCACCCTCCTAATGATGGATTTCAACCATTTCGTGAATTAGAGTGGCTGGCTGACTTCTTTGCCAATCATTCTACTGAGGCTGTGGCGCAAACTGTCTTTAAGCAGCTAGTTGACTTGCGCAAGGCCGCTCAAAGTCAATTGGCTCAGTCTTTGGACGAACCAGACAAATCGAATGTTATTCAGATGTTTCGTAAATCTAACGACTAATTTGCCACTAATTTCAATTGTGAACAGTTGCTAGTGCAGTTAACTGGCAGAATGACATAAAATTAGCGCATGCTTTTATCTGTCATTGTTGTTAGTTGGAATACAAGAGAGCTTTTGCGGGCCTGTTTGACCTCGCTCAAGCAAGAGCTAGTTAGCTTGACCGGCTCTTCTGAGCTGAAAGACGTTGAGGTGTTCGTTGTTGACAACGCCTCGGCTGACCAGTCGGCCGAGATGGTGGCCGAGGCTCATCCCTGGGTCAGGCTCACCGCCAACGCCGACAATCGTGGCTTTGCAGCCGGCAATAATCAAGCTTTAGCTGATGCCACTGGTCAGTTTGTCTTGCTACTCAACCCCGATACTGAAATCGTTCCTGGGGCCCTCAAAACCCTATTACAGTTCTTTGATAGTCATCCTAAGGCCGGTGTTGTAGCGCCGCAGCTATTGAACACCGATGGCTCAATTCAAAGATCTTGTCGGGCCTTTCCAACTTTCTTGGGTATGGTTTTTGAGCTAATTGGTCTCAGTCGTATGTTTCCTGCCGGTTCAAGCTATGGTCAAAAGTTTCGCGAGTACAAAATGCTTGACTGGAATCACGATGATGAAAGGCAGGTAGATCAGCCGGAAGGCGCTTGTTTGATGATTAAGCGCCAGTTATTAGATGAGATTGGCACTCTGGATGAAGGTTTCTTCATGCTTTTTGAAGAAGTGGATTGGTGTTTTCGCGCTAAGAAAGCCGGCTGGGAAATTTGGTTTACTCCTCGGGCGCAAGTAGTGCACCATTACGGTCAGTCGATTAAACAAGTAAAAGTGCGAATGATTCTCTCTTCTCATCGCGGTTTATATCGCTTTTGGCATAAACACTATCGTGGTAATCGCTGGTGGCTAGATGGTATTGCCTATAGTGGCTTAATGGCGCTGGCTTATGTTCGTATTGCCGCTTATCGGCTGCGGGCAATGGTTTCTTGAGAGAGGGATCGGGTTTGATTTACCAATGGTCTCATTTTCAAAGGGGCCGACTTTTGATTCCTTATCGTTAAATATAGTTGTGATAAAAACTTTAGGGATGATGGCGAATGAGCAAAGCTAGGTGGTGTGATGGCTGTGCAAGCAC
>JAUPUU010000307.1 GCA_030917395.1 Cyanobacteriota bacterium erpe_2018_sw_21hr_WHONDRS-SW48-000092_B_bin.40 | reverse complement strand
TCACTTTGGGTAATAACAGCGGATACAATTTCGAATGTTTCCGACATTTTGAGGGACTATGAGATTGACCACAATTCGGCTTTTTCTCACTTCAATGCCTCGAAGGAGGATATTCTCGGGAATTATCGGAGTGTCATTGACGCACTCCTTGAACGATGGGGAACAAAAGCAGAGAACCCTATGATCATGGATTTGCGTGCCCTCGCGGACGATCTAAAGAGAATTACCACAGAACGCTCCAATTAATCGAGACCATAAAATACAACTCAGCCATGAGTTGTGTTTTTATGCAATGAATAAAAAAACTCACGACGTGTGTGTCGTGAGTACGTTACGAGTTCCCGCCCGATTTTCTCCATTTAAAATGGGACATTGACTCTCAGATTGTGGCAGAGCGAACTACCAGCTCTGCTCGACGCAGGTAGCCCGGACTTCTGGCTCTCCGTCCACCGGGTTCGGCCAGCACACGGCGTCGCCGTGGTTGTAGGGCTTGGGCGTCGAGTCGTGGGTCATGAGACCCATCGGATCATCGATGACGCCGCAGATCTGCGGCTCGTTCGAGTCCTTCCCGATCTCGAGAGGGCCTCGCCAGGTGATCGGGCCGAGCGGCCCCTGCGGGATGAACTGCTTGAGCGCGTTCGAACCGTAGTCCGTCCACCCGGGGGCGATCACGACATCTATGATGACTATTTTTATTAGAGTTGTGGGAAAATCTCCATGGTTTGTAAGACTTCGGTGGCAAGTGGTAGGCCGAGCCCTTCTTTTGTATCGAACGCTGAGAGTTCAATGACGATCGGCTTGATGTTATCAATATAATATCCCGTGCCATCCCAGTTTTTTTGAGTTACTCTGAGTCGATCATAGCAGTAGCGAGCTGGAACACCATTTAACTCACTGTCTTCGCAGGTTGCATAATCTCGTTCAAACTCGCTCTGAGATATAGCATCGTTGTAGTAGATGTCTATTTTAAATGAATTCTGCGATTGGTCGCTGTCTGAAATGTAGTTTTTTATCTGAAATAAGGCTGGGTTGGTTGTAAAGTTATCAACCGGCCATTTCGTATCAACAAAGATAGAAAAGGCCTCAGTTTGTACTTTATAGGAAAGTACCGGTGTTGAGCTGTCTTGCATACTTCCTTCTGAAGCTGAGCTTTCTCCTCCGTCTTGTAAGGGCGTGGTTTGTGATGTGCACCCGGCTCCAAGAAAGACGAATGTGAGACAAAGGATGGCAATGCGTTGAAGGGTGTTCATATTTTTACGCAATCATTTTTTAGCTACGTTCACAAGAAGACTCGCACTTGCAAGGACATGGATTTTGGTACGAACAGACGGCAGCGATGATGTATTCAGAATGCACGAATTTTAAGTTTTAAAAGATTTTTTTACAAGTGAGCCGGGGAGGGTTTAGCGTTTGACCACTTTAGGATTCGAACCTATGCTAGAGAAATAGTCGCATTAACCTATACAAATTATGACTGCTATTAACCCATGGATTAACTTCAACGGGAATGCTGAAGAAGCGTTTACGTTCTATAAGTCAGTATTTGGGGGAGAGTTTGTGAAGATTATTCGTTTTAAAGACCTCGCTGGGCCGGAATTTCCCGTGGCAGATGCTGAAGCCAATAAAATCATGCAAATTGTGTTACCAATCGGCAACAGTCTGTTAATTGGGAATGATGTTCCGGAAATTCTTGGCAGAGTAAATGAAAATGAAAATCGATCCAAGATTTCAATTAGCGCAGACAGTAAAGCAGAAGCAGAAAGAATTTTTAATGGACTTTTAGACGGGGGAGTTGCTGAAATGCCTATGGGTGATAGCCCCTGGGGTACATATTTTGGCATGTTCAGAGACAAATTCGGCATCGAATGGACGGTGGAGTCATCCTCATCTTGAAATCCCAGGGGCTTGGATTGATGTATCTGCGGTAAATGATATGTCGAAGATGGCAAGCTAGATTATTGCACCCTCTAGCTGTTGAAAGTTTGCTATCATAGTGAGCATGATGTCGGTCTGACGTATATGCTCAATGATCATCGAGAATCCCCAGGCGGTGAGTCAGTTGAGGTGAAAAACACGGACAACGGGCTGCAAGCACTGCAGTCCGAATTTCGTTATAAGATTTTCAGAGAAAGATCTGGTGTTCGGGATTGGCTCAGAAATCAGTTGGGTAAGAATATCGACTTTGACATATGGGTTATTAAAGGTGCGAATGACGGTGATGATGACTTGTATTATCAAGAAGAAACCGATGGCCTGGAGGTTGATGCGATGAAGGCATATTTAAAGCAGGGGAACATTCAAGTCCTCATTGAGCGCTGTCCAGAGCTCCTGTTCGAAGACCGCTATGGCCATGATATTCCCTCAGCGTTACGTGGTGAGGCCTTTGATGATTGGATTGCGATTGTCGGGGTAGATGTTGCAAAGAAGTCCGTGGAAAGGTTTGTGCTCTCAAGGCCAAGCGGTTCATACCGATATTTGCATCCGGAACTGTTATTGTCAGCATTTCGAAAGTTAAACGTGTCGATAGATGCTATTGATCATTCCTCTTTGCGTAATGTCTACGATCTCATGCAGAATCGGGACAATGACCCTAAGGCTGATCCCGGACATACCCTTTGGGTTGTACAGAATGCTCGACATTTCATGAATAGATTCGAGGAGCCAGATATCAATCCGGCAGGTAGCGAAGATCGGGAAGGCCTATTGGGGGCTTGGTTGCATTTAGAAAAAATTTCAGAATACCTTGATTTCGCCCACTCATTACGACATCCAGAAAAAGTGTGGAATAAGGAGATGGAGTCAGTAAAGTCAAACCCGTATTTTGAGAATTCGTATGTTGCAATGCTTCAGGATCCTTATAGTTATCATGGTACCAATAGAAGAAAATCGCTTCCGCAACAGGAGCGTATTTCTGCAGAACTCCATAGAAAATCGAATGCGCATATAGGCGAATCCGTTTTCCGCGAACTCACTGGTCGGGATCCTGAAGGATTAGTCGCCGCTACAAAATTATTCGGTGGCGGGTGGACGTTGCTTACTGCATCAGAGCAGGATTTTTTGTCACTCACGCGGGCTAAGCGCAAGTCTGCTCAAAAGGACGCGAACAATGATTATAAACACACGAGCGGTTTATTCTTGAATCTGGACGGGGCCCCGATTAATATCACAAAACTTGCACATGATAATGGGCAGATAGACTCGGAAGAGGTACGAGCAACACTCTTGCATGAAGAGCAGCATGCGATCTGGAGCCAGGCTCCATGGATACTCGAATCTCGTTCGTTTGCCCGAGAGAAATCGGAATCAACGTGGAATGACCTCCCACATGAAATACACGCAAGAATTACAAATGAGTTGTCAGCCTTTTTAACAGAGGCTCCTTTACGCGACGACCGATTTTACGCCGAGACACTGACGTATTTGTATTTAAAGCCTCAAGAAAAACATTTTGCCCCAATAGTTCGTGATTGGTTAGGAAAGATCATGCCAGTTTTACGTGCGGCCGAACCATACCTAAAGACCGCAGAGGATCGGGCGGTGCTCGGCCTTTGCCTTAAGGAGGGGTCATTGACACGTTCGTATCAACAACTCAAAGAGTCGGTCGATTTACTTGTGTTTGTTGAGCGTGAGTTGAAAAAGCGTGTTGATCGGCATAAGAATGTCACGCACCTCATGCGTACAGCGGAGCAATACTTGGGTTCAGATTACCCAGCTTTTCATAAACGTTATCTGGACTTTGAGCGGGATCATCAGGAGCTACTGCAATCACTCCCGACGCTCGTTCGTCTTAAGGAGAATAGTTCCGTTCAGGCTCTGTTAAAAGAACATGCGAATCTCGACTTTGCTGCGTGGGATGCATATTGTGGTCGCGTCTTGGAAATGATCGATTCATTTCAGGTTATTCAGAATACGCGGGATGAAGCGCTGTCGTATCCATCACGATATTCTTTGGATGAGTCTCAACAACAGCATTTATCCATAATTGCCAATCAGGACGCTGACCATATAGTGGGTGCGTTTCAGGAATACGTTCACCACCAATTCTTTTTGGAATCGGGCCGTACTGGTCGCCGAATCACCCCTGATCAGGCGGGTGTGTTAACGAAATGGCTTTCCGATACTTACCCACTTATTCTTGAGGAAATTCATGGCGCAGAGGAGGAGGGCTATACGTCCGGTCGCTTGCCTCTGGGTTTTTCCATGACCGATTCACGCATTGAGGTGACGCGGGTTTGGTTTGACCGCCATCAGAACAGACGGCAACTTCGATTAG
>JAUPUU010000306.1 GCA_030917395.1 Cyanobacteriota bacterium erpe_2018_sw_21hr_WHONDRS-SW48-000092_B_bin.40 | reverse complement strand
CCGTAAGAACGGGCACAGAAGCCTCTAGCGCCCTCAAACTATCGACCTATGACATACTCGTACTCGACTTGGGTTTACCCGAAATCGATGGCAGCCAGGTACTCAAAGAGTTAAGAGCTGACGGCAACCCAGTACCCGTTATTGTTGTAACCGCACGAGACGCTGTTTCCGACCGAATTGCTGGCCTAGACTTAGGAGCCAATGATTACCTAACAAAGCCCTTCGACTTCGGTGAATTAGAAGCTCGAATTAGAGCGCTATTGCGCAAGAATGTCTGGGGCAATCGCATGGAGATAGAACACGGGCCAATTAGATTTGTAATCAACACGAGAGAACTATTTATTAACGATGAGCTAGCCGAATTTACTCAACGAGAGGTAGCCGTCTTGGAATTGCTTCTTAAGCGAGCAGGAAAACTTGTGGGAAAGCGCCTTTTTGTAGAACACGTTGCGACATGGGAAGAAGAACCTAGCGAGAATGCAATTGAAATCGTTATTCACAGACTGCGTCGAAAACTAGAAGGCACACAAGTAAAAATCAGGACAATACACGGCTTTGGCTATCTATTGGAAAATTTTGAATGAGACGTTCTATTCGCAAAAGACTTGTGCTGTGGTTATCCCTTTTGCTTGGATCAATCTGGCTAGTAAGTGCAGTCGGCGGATACTGGCTAGCTGTCAAATTCGCCAATGATGCCTTTGATCGTGAACTAGTCAACTCCGCCGACTCAGTTGCAGCTAGAATTCGCATAAAGAACGAGAAAGTAGTTGTAGATTTACCACCGCCCGCTCAGGCGATTCTACGTCATGACAATATTGATCATTTCTATTACCAGGTTTTGAGTTCCAAAGGAGAGCGACTGTCTGGTGACGAGTGCCTTCCAAAGCCGTTACAGAGCGTTTCTAGCGAGCGACCGACCTTCAGAAATGCGCGTATTGGTAAAGACGAGGTACGCATTGCAGAACTCAATACCTCCGCAGAAGGTATGAATGAGGAAGTGAGAATCCAAGTTGCAGAGACTTTGCAAAGTCGCAGACAACTATCTCAGTCCATTTTAGTAACAATTATTTTGCCGCAACTACTTATGGCTATCCTAGGGGCAACAGCCGTTTGGTTTGGAATCAGCGTGGGCTTACAACCGTTAAAACAATTACAACTAGCTATTTCTGCACGTACCACTGGCGACCTTAGCACCATAGACGATACTATCTCACCCGAAGAGACATACCCACTAGTAAAGGCAATCAACGGACTGCTTGACATTTTGCGCGAAGATGCCAAAACCAAACAGCGCTTCCTCGCCAATGCCTCACATCAACTTAGAACCCCATTGGCCGGTCTAAAAACTTACTCTAGCCTGGGTATTAAAACGCAAACTCTAGACGAAATGCGAAATATGATGGAGCAAATTGACAAAGGTCTGGATAGAACGTCTCACCTAATCTCGCAGCTATTGGTTCTGGCACGAAACGATTCAGCGACAAGAACAATTGCCACGGACGAGATGATTGATCTCAATTTCGTGGCCTCAGACGTTGTAGAACAGCACATTAACCAGGCAATAAAAAAGAATATCGACATAGGTTTTGGGCCATCAAATCAACCGGCATTAATCACCGGCGACCGCGTGGGTATTCATGAGCTGGTCAGCAACCTTATCGACAACGCCATTAAATACACCCCAGCTGGAGGCAAAGTTATTGTCGGCTTAATGGTTTCGCAAGAAAGCGTAACTCTAGACGTGAGAGACACTGGCTGCGGAATTAAAGAGCAAGATAAAGAACGAATATTTGAACGCTTTTACCGAGCAGAAGGAGCCTCCCAAGACGGTTCTGGTCTTGGACTGGCGATTGTTGACGATGTCGCCAATCACCACAGCGCAAAAATAGAAGTTGAATCTGGATACAACAGCAAAGGCTCAACTTTTAGAGTTATATTCCCATCAGTGAGTTAACCACGCCAAGGGTTGAAGCCCTAAATCAAGTTGCAAAGTTCTTGTGGAAAGCTTTCCGCAAGAACTTTGATATAGCATGCTTCACTGGTGATTCTCACTGATATCGGTTTGGATTCGTCTCCTTCTTGTTATCTCTGCCCAAGACTCGGCAAGCGAGGATCGCCAATTAGTAACCATCAATTGCAAATACGCTATCTACTAGGAGAATACATGCGTCATTCAATAAACTTTCTGGCCGCGCTGATTCTGGTTGCGGTTGCTGCAACGGGCTGCTCCCAGCAGGACGCCGCTTCCACAAGTACTACAACATCTACAACTAGCGAAAGTACTGCAACAACCAGCACCGATACTTCGGCAAAATCAGAAGCCGATGCCGCAGCCACTGATGCTGAAGCAACAACTGAAGTAAAGACTGAAGAGACCAAAGAGACCGAAAAAAGCACTTCTAAAAAGGGCGGGAAGAAAGCCCACTAGTCGTGATGTTTCTGCTATTCTCAAGGTGCCGCTGATGCCAGCGGCACCTTATTTATTGTCACCTTTATACTTGAAAGCACGGTGCTCTGCTTATGTTAAACATCTGGATAGAGTTTGCCTTGTGCGCTGGCATAATTATGTTCGCCGGTACAAAACTAACTTTTCACGGAGATGTCATTGCCGACAAAACTGGTCTAGGACGCAACTGGGTAGGGCTTGTTCTACTCGCAACAATAACCTCATTACCGGAATTGATCACCGGTATTTCAGCAGTTACCTTTAACGACCTTCCAGACATGGCAGTAAGTGGCACGCTCGGCAGTTGCATGTTCAATATGCTGGTAATAGCAGGGCTAGATTTACTATCCCGAGGCAAACCAGTATCAAATATGGTGCATCAGGGACACATGCTGTCAGCCGGTTTTGGCATAGTACTAGTCAGCTTTGCTGCGATAGACATCTTATTCGGCAAACACCTACCGATATTGACGGCCATGAACTCTATTGACCCTCTCAGTTTAGTTTTTATAGTTGTCTATCTGCTCGCCATGAAGTTGATTTACTCGTACGAAAAAACACGCGTCAAAGAATTTGCCGGAGAGCTAGCCGCAGCTGAGCAACCGGGGGCGACTTTGCGCAAATCGATTTTATTTTTTACTTTCTATTCGCTGATGATCGTTGTTGCAGCCTGCTACTTGCCCGAAATTGGTGAGAAGATAGCGAAGACTACCGGCTGGGGAGAAAGCTTCATCGGCTCTTCTCTCATTGCCATTACTACTTCACTCCCTGAAATTACGGTATCAGTAGCGGCAGCTCGTATCGGCGCCTTCGACATGGCAGTGGCGAATCTCTTAGGTAGCAATCTTTTCAATGTAGCCATCCTTGCTATCATTGATTTTTGCTATGTAAAAGCTCCACTGCTCCGATCTGTTTCTGAAATCAACGTTTTGACAGCTTTGACAGCAGTAATTTCAATGGCAATAGTAGTAATTGGACTGACGTATAGATCAGAGAAAAAGCTACTGTTCCTGGCCGGGGATGCCCTAGCAATCCTAATAGTTTACATAATGGCCAACTATCTACTTTTCACTGTGCATTGAGACTAAACGTAAGCAAACTGGAATTGCCAATAATCTATGGATGAAGCTATACATATCGACATTTTCGTCGTTTTGCTCATGGTCACGGCTATTGTAGCCATTTCAGTCAAATGGGTTAAACTGCCCTACTCGATCGCTTTGGTTATTGTCGGCTTAATTATTGGCGTCTCTCATCTTCTTCCGCCAATAGAATTAACGCCAGACTTAATCTTGCTAATTTTTCTGCCCGCTGTTTTGTTTGAAGCCTCCTGGAATATTCAAATCTCAGAGCTGAAAGAAAGCTGGATGCCAATCACTGTGCTAGCGACTGTGGGTGTTGTAATCAACACTGTAATTGTTGCCTTCGGAATGCACTACTTAGCAAACGTAGCTCTGGGTCCTGCTTTTTTATTTGGCGCAATGATCGCTGCAACCGACCCTATTTCTGTTCTGGCATTATTCAGGAAACTAGGCATGGATAGCGGGCTAACGATGCTGCTAGAAGGCGAAAGCCTATTCAATGACGGCACGGCCGTAGTACTTTTCAAGCTAGTTCTCGCGATCGTTCTCACGGGAGCATCATTTTCAGTCGCCGGTACAGCTGGTAGCTTTCTAGTTGTCGTCCTCGGTGGTTGCGCGACTGGAGCCCTTCTTGGATATGCAGCTTCAAGAGTGACAAGATTGTTTGACGATCATTTACTAGAAATTACTCTAACAACAATTCTTGCCTACGGTTCATACCTTTTAGCAGAGCATCTTAAGGTATCAGCAGTATTAAGTGTCGTTGCAGCCGGTGTAATCATCGGTAACTATGGAAGTCGCACCGGCATGTCAGCTGGCACGCGCATGGCCGTAAATTCTTTTTGGGAATACACTGCCTTTCTAGTCAATTCACTAATTTTTCTACTAATCGGACTGCAGATCAAATTTGACCTGTTAGTAAAATATGGGGTACAGATAGGAGTTGGCATACTATTAGTTTTGATTGCCCGCGTTGTGGTCGTTTATGGCTTGTGCCCGTTCATTGGCAAAAAGAGCCACAAAATACCATGGGAATGGCGCCACATGCTCTTCTGGGGGGCGCTGCGAGGGTCTGTCTGCATGGCGCTAGCGTTGAGCTTGCCTGACACTTTCGCCTACCGAGAGATGATAACAATCACTACGTTTGGCGTGGTGTTATTTACCCTTCTCATTCCAGGCCTAACTATCCAACCACTAGTTAAGCTATTAAAAATGAACTTAAAAGACCCACGGCGAGAGCAATACAGGCGATTGAAAGCCCAACTAATAGCGAAGAAGCGGGCCGTATCTTACCTAACTGAGCAGTTCACGACGGGAGCGGTTTCGGCAGCTTCTTTTGAAAGCCTAAACAATCGACTAGAGAAGGACCGTGATGCCATAGTCAAGAGAATCGAAGACTTACATCTTGAAGATTCATCTATAAAAGCAGTTGAAGAAGAAGCTCTCAAAAATAAGGTGGCTGACCTTGAAAGAGACTGCTTAAAGCAGCTAGTCAAAGAAGGTCTACTGACTGAAGACGGCATGCAGTTAATTGAACTAGAGTCTAACGCAGATGAATCTTGAAGACGAAAAATGCCATGATTGCGGTGAACCGTACGGCTTGACCAAGCTCTACAACAAGTAGTCAGATAAGCTCAGATTTGCTATCCTCTGCAGTCATGTATACATTAGGACACGGCGCATTACTCATAGTTGTATTTGTCTTATTGGCTCTAGCTGGCCAATGGCTGGTCAATCGCTCGATTAAACAAGAAGTTTTAGAGAAACATCATAGCGCTGGTGAAGCGATGATGGGAGTTGTAGGCACGCTCTTTGCGGTCTTACTCGGCTTCATGGTCGCTTCAGCCATGGATAAATATAACGATGCCCGCATGCACGACGAACAAGAAGCCAGTAACGTTGCCAGCGTTTTTCGCGTTGCTCGTGGTCTCTCAGATATAGACAGACCAAGAATTAGGCAATTGTGTCGCGAGTACGTTGACGACGTTATAAACAGCGAATGGCCAAAAATGGAACGCCGAGAAAAAATCAATCACGGCTGGGAAACCTATCAAAAACTTTGGGAATCAGTCGTCTCAACAGTACCAGAAAACGACAGACAGAGCAATTTGCAGCAGGGCTTAATTGCTTCGATGCAGAGCCTTGGCGAGCATAGACGTGCCCGGATATTGCTAGCACAAACCTCTATGCAACCAGCTCTCTGGGTCATAGTCGGCCTCGGTGCCGGTATTACAATATTCTTGAGCTATATTTTCGCCTCAGAATTTCCCAAGATTCAAGGCATGATGACGACACTCGTGGCCACTGCCATGGCTCTCAACATCTGGATGTTGTCGGCCTATAGCCACCCTTACAGCGGTGAGCTAAAGATTCAGCCAACCATGTTCTTACTCCTGAAAGATTCGATTCTTACAGTACCTGATACGCCGTCGCGCTATTTGCATGACGCGCCAGTAAGTAAGTAAGTAAGTAAATCAGATTCAAGTCAATCAGTATCTTTAGAAATACTTGAGTACTCAACAATCCGCTTGAAAGTAGAAAGTCCGGCCATACAAAAATCGGAAATAGTTGCATATACAACTTTTCCGATTTTTGATATCAGCCAACGCTAGCCCAAAAAGCGCTTTAAATACGGCGCCGTGCGACTGTTTTTCACTTCAGCCAATTGCTGTGGACTACCAGCACCTACTATTTGACCACCCTGATCACCAGCACCAGGGCCAATATCAATCACCCAATCGCTACCAGCTACCACGCGCATCTCGTGCTCCACCACAATAACGGTATTGCCTGACTGCACCAAACCATCAAGCTGAGTCATCAGCTTCTCAACATCAGAAGGATGCAGACCAGTTGTGGGTTCATCTAGCACATAGAGGGTGTCGCCACGGTGAACGCGCTGCAGTTCAGTAGCAAGCTTGATACGTTGAGCCTCTCCACCGGAAAGTTCGGTGGCTGGTTGCCCAAGCCGCAGATATCCAAGACCAACTTCGCGCAAGACATGAAAAGAACGGCGCACGGCTGCTTCGTCTTCAAAGAATTCCCAAGCTTGATCAACAGTCATACCAAGAACTTCAGCAATATTTTTATCGCGATACTTTATATCAAGAGTTTTGGCATTGTAGCGAGCACCATGGCAGGTGGGGCAGGGTGCATAGACACTGGGCAAGAAGAGCAACTCAACCATAACAAAGCCTTCGCCTTCGCAATTATCGCAGCGCCCCTTAGCGACGTTAAACGAAAAGCGACCAGCATCGTAGTGGCGCGCACGAGCCATTTTCGTGTTAGCAAAAAGCTTACGAATATGATCAAACAGGCCAGTATAGGTAGCCAAATTTGATCGCGGAGTGCGACCAATAGCCTTCTGGTCTACCACCACAAGGCGCTTGACTCCTTCCATACCAGAGGCTATCTGCCCACCGGTTTTTATGACCTCTGTCTTTTCGAGTTCTTCACCTTCCTCTTCAGCAACAACAATTTGCTGCCCGAGAGCCTCGGCTACAAGCTCTACCAATGCTTGACTAACGAGACTAGATTTACCTGAGCCAGAAACACCAGTGATGGTTGTAAAAGCACCAAGAGGAAAAGCGACATCGAGCTTATTTAGATTATTGCGAGTTACTCCAGAAAGCTTGAGCCAGCCTGACGGTTTGCGCAGCTTCCGCTGAGGTGGCCTTTCTTCGGCAAACAAGTAGCGCCTAGTCTGCGACTCTTCCACTTGTGCCAAGCCAGATGCAGGGCCACTATAAAGCACGTATCCGCCCTGCTCACCAGCAGCAGGGCCAACATCGACAATCCAGTCAGCGTGCTTAATCACGTCCAGATCGTGCTCGACAACAAAAAGTGAATTACCAGAACTCTTTAGCTGTTCCAGTGCAGAAAGTAAGGCTTCTGTATCGGCCGGATGCAGACCCGCTGATGGTTCGTCTAGTACATAGACCACTCCAAACAAGTTAGAGCGTACCTGAGTAGCTAATCTCAAGCGCTGTAGTTCACCAGGTGAAAGGGTAGGTGTGCCGCGATCGAGAGCTAAATAACCCAGGCCGAGATCAAGTAAAACAGAAATGCGAGCATTTAAATCGAAAGCTATGCGCTGAGCTACTATTGCTTTTTCTGGGTGCTCCTTTTCTAACTTAACCAGTGCTGGAGCCGATCCATCAGCGTATGGCCGCAGAATCTCAGAGAGTTTGATGATTGGATAATTAGTGATATCAGCAATATCAAGGCCAGCAAACTTAACTGAAAGCGATTCAAGACGCAGCCGTTTGCCTTTGCAGAGGCGACATTCGGCACTCACCATATACCTTGACACGCGCTTTTTCATGGCCGCACTTTGGGTATTAGCAAAGTTATAGAGCACGTGCCTCTTTGCACTAGAGAAATTGCCATTGTAACTTGGCGGCTCTTTGCGCTTCATCGCAGCTTTTACTTCGTGCGCTTCGAAATTAGCATAGACTGGCACAACTGGCTGTTCATCAGTGAAGAGAATCCAGTCACGATCTTTCTTGGACATTTCGCGCCAGGGCTTATCAATGTCATAACCTAAAGTGACAAGCATGTCTTTCAAATTCTGACCGTGCCAAGCCGGTGGCCAGGCAGCTATACACTTCTGCCGTATGGTGAGACTATCATCAGGCACCATCGACTTTTCTGTCACTTCATAGATACGCCCTAATCCATGACAGTCAGGACAGGCACCAGATGGAGTGTTGGTAGAAAAAGCCTCGGCGTCTAAATGAGGTTGGTTAGCAGGATAGTTTCCAGCCCGTGAATAGAGCATGCGCAGCAGGTTGGATAGAGTGGTAACGCTGCCCACAGACGAACGAGTTGTGGGGGCGCCACGCTGCTGCTGTAGTGCTACCGCTGGTGGCAGCCCTTCGATTTCATCTACTTCAGGCACACTCATCTGGTGAAAAAGCCGACGGGCGTAAGGAGAGACTGATTCTAAATATCTTCGCTGAGCCTCAGCATAGAGCGTGCCAAAGGCCAGTGATGACTTGCCAGATCCAGAAACACCAGTGAATACCACTAATGAGTCACGAGGAATATCAACATCAATATCTTTCAAGTTATGCTCACGTGCACCGCGCACGAGCACGAATCCATCTTTTCGCTCTGTTGATACTTTGGTTACAGCCACAGTGGGAGCTGGCTGCGTGGAATGATTTTTGCTACCCTTACTCATTTTTCTGGTTCATATCAGTGCTGATTTAGTGCTTACAATACTATAGCCTCGACCGAGTTTAGACGAATATGTTCCTGAAGCACTACCTGTCAGAGTTTCAAGGAAAGCCACTAAGCCTCAGAGGGAACATGCCAAGAACGGCCAACAGTAGGCATTTCAGAAAAAGCAAAAATCGAGGCCTGTGCTAAAGCCAGCACCCAGGCTAGCTTCCAAGGCCTTCTCCTCTTGACTTCCTACCGTCCCAAGTACTAGAATGGTGAGTAAGCACTCATATCAATTTGCAGAAAGTGTCTGCAGGTTTTTAAGATGTGATTGCCAGGTGAAAATACTATGAAAAATTTGGAGTTTATTCTGTTTCTTTTGCTGCTCATTGGCGGCATTAACTGGGGTCTAGTCGGCGCTTTCAACTATAACTTCGTAACCACTGTTCTAGGTGATGGCACTGCAACACGCGTTGTTTATGCACTTGTAGGTCTAGGCGCTGTCTATGAAGCCTACAAAATGATGAAAAAACGCACGGCATAAATTTGTTACTGTTACATAGAGCGCAAACAGCCGTACCAGCTGTAGCGCCCGCATAGAGCATATTCTGTTGGCTCAAAAGGCGAACAGCTGAACTGCTAGCATTTAGCTCGCAAGCTACATTAGCTTGTCAATTAGATGCTCATTTTAGGCTGGCCATTTTGGAGCTTCGCAGTTGCAAACGAAGCTACTCAGAGACAATGAAGCTGCAAAACAGTTAGAATAGATACTACCTATCGGCGCCCCCTATAGGACCGCGTATTTGCCACTATCTGTACTCTTGCTGCGTCAACCTTCTCGCGAGATAAAACTACGTTGAAACCAATCTGCATTTTAAGCGCACTGGCTATTTTGGCCTCGTCGGCAGGACACGCCCACGCAGCAGATACTCTCACTCCCTACGACCTGGGTCTGCAGTCATACAAGAAAGGTGATTACGCCAAAGCCTCAACTTACTTTGAAGAAGCACTGAAAAAAACTCAAGGCGATCCCTTGCTGTGGTATTACGATGCCCTCTGTTTTCATCAATTGAAAAACTGGGCCATGGCAAAGAGTCGCTACAAGACTACCGCCCTTTACTTTCCTCAAACAGAGGCAGGCAAGAGAGCGGCAGCAGCGCTGAAAGGAATCGACCCTTCCTTCACTATGCCCCAGCCAGCGACTGCAACCGGTGCGGCCAATCAAGCCAGCGGCACAGCTAGCAAGGGTGGCAGCGCTGACGAGGCGAAAGGTGGAAACAAATCGGCCGACACCAAAGCAAAAGACGATGACGACGACGATGATCCAGAGGAAGTTGCCGCTAAAGCGGCCTTAGCTAAAGAGTTACCTACACTGCCAGAGACTGCCCACTTCTACTTCAAGAAAGGGGCGCATGGACACATGGAAGTTGACCTTATGGTCAATGGTCATCCAGTTAAAGCACTTTTCGATACTGGCGCTAGCGCCTTTTTCTATCGCGACCAACTAAAAGAAGCTGGCCTTGATCTCAATGGGGCGAAAGCCGGTCGCGGAGCCAGAGGTTGGGCCGGAGTAGCAGTTCCGACATCAACAATTCCAGCGGAAGTGAAACTGGGCACTCTTACTCGCCACCTAAATATCACTATGCAAGAGAGCACCACTCACCTTGGCAACAATTTGATTGGCCAAGACTTTGTTAGAGGCTATCAATACGAGATTGACGACAAAGGCTGCCGCGTTGATCTAAAAAAGACTCTAGCCGTGAAAAAGAGCGACATCAACCCGATGTACGACATCCCCCTCACCAAAGAAGGCAAAGACGACTATATATCTTTCACAATTAACAGCCAGCCGGCCAGAGCTTTCATTGATACTGGTGCTTCCAATACCATCATTAGCAACTCTGACGCAGCGCGCATGGGCATACAGTCCAGCGGTGAAAGTGTTCGCATGTCCGGAGTAGGCGGCGATATCACCATGCAAAGAGCCTACGTAACTATAAGAATTGGTGGCATGATGCGGGAAGGATTTCCGGTGCTAATTGGCGGTCACGCTGGCTGCGCTCTCGGTCAAGACTTGATGGAAGGCTGGCGCTACAAGGTCGATCGCGAACACAATTTGCTGCGGTTCTATCACTAGGTTAGCTCTCTAGGCCTAGCGCGTAGGCACAAGACTAAGCAATAGCAACAACCACCTCTGCCACCGGATTGAGCGCCGACCAGGGCACTTTTAATTTTGGAGAAGTAAAACTGCCACATCTCCGACACTCCGTTTGCCTATTCTCTTTAAACACCCACCCGCACCCCAAATCGCTCAAGAGCTGCCGAAAAAGCGCAGCCCTATTTGGTCTTGAGCAATAACTTCAATGTTGAGGAGAATTTAGTTATGGCTAGCACTCTAGAAGCTCAAGGCAACCCTGAACTATTCACCGGAGATAGAAACGGTGGCGACAATGCTTCTCTCAAAGTATTGACAGAGGTGCAGCAGCCCGGAGCTCAGTTGCAGCCAAATGCAGCGACAGACAGCAGCGCTGCCGCCAAGTCTTTGCCTGGCGTAACCCTTGTGGATGGGGCGACTGAAGGCGTTGCCATCAAAGGAGAGGTAAAAGTTGGCCAGGACCAAACTCTCAGCCATATAGCCAAAGAAAACCTTCCTCCGGGCGCAACCACGCGAGACATCTACAACTATGTCAATCAAATTGCCAAGCTCAATGAAATTGACAAAGACAAGGTCAACTACAAGCAAAGCTTGATTCTGCCAGAATATGTTGACCCTCGTGCGCCAAAACCAGACGGCAAAGCGGCTGCCGACGCAACACCTGCCGCTCCAGACGGCAAGCAAGCTGGCACCGATGCAACACCTGCCGCTCCAGACGGCAAGCAAGCCGGTACCGATGCAGCTCCTGCCGCTCCAGACGGCAAGCAAGCTGGCACAGATGCAGCTCCTACCAGCCCCGAAGCAGCTGCGGTGGACAACGCAGCCCGGGCTGCCGAAATGACCAAAGTATTTCCAACTGGAGCCGCTCTCCTTGAGACTCTCGGCAAGAGCCCAGACGGCTCATTTAGCCGGCAAGAAATTGATGCCGCACTGACCGCGCTTAGCCCTAATCGCTTCGCCCCAGAGAACAATACCTTCGACCAAGTCACAGCACTTACTGATTTGCAAGAAGCACTTAAGATGTCACCGCGGCAACAGTTCAGTGCTGCCGACTACGACAGCCTGATCGCTAGCATGAGCCCGCCCGCGGCTGCTGAGTCAACTCCCGCAGCAGACAAAGTCAGCCCGGAAGCAGCTCCTGTAACAGAGGTATAACTCGATATCATCCACGGCTAAGCCAATTGAAAGTGTCAGACCAGTTAACCCTTGATCTGACACTTTCTGCTGTGACAATCACGGGACCGCTAAGCACTTGTCCACTAACCACTAATCCGCTAACCATTGGGCAGCGCAGCTGCGCGAGCGAGATCGCCTGACAACGCGGTTTTCAAGCTGTTAAACAAAACCAATATCAAAGCTATCGGCCGAAAACAGTTGGTTTTGGCAGATTGCTTGTGTTAGCTGTTGGTTTACCCTTCCCTTTCTTTAAAAACACTTTCTAAACCCTTCTCAAGATTTCTAAAACACTAACTCGAAACAAATTACCTGCACGTGCGCAGAATTTGTCAGACTAACTTGTAATGGGAGACACCATGACATTTGACCTCACCCAATGGCTGAGAAATCAAGCCAATGAAAATCAAAGCAATCCAGTGCTGCCTATCGAAGCCAGCAATTTCAGCAACCCAGGCATTCTCAACGACCTAGGCAAAAATGACAGCAGAGAATGGCTGATCACCAACGGCCTGGGCACCTACGCCGGCTCATCTCTCTCGGGCGCCAACACAAGACGCTACCACGGCCTGCTTGTCGCCTCTCTGGCTCCTCCCGTGAAGCGCACCATGCTCTTCTCACGTCTGGACGAAACCATCGCCGTAGAAGGCCAAGAAAGCCCCTGCGAACTGGCCACCAACTACTGGCAATCCGGCCATGTTCATCCCCAGGGCTACCACTACCTTGAGGCCTTCAGCGCCTTGCCAGTTCCCACCTGGTCGTATCGAGTGCCTGGCGGTCGCCTGATCAAACAAGTCGTGATGCTACATGGCCAACAGCGTGTGCACGTAGGCTACACCTGGCTGCCCGACGACAACGAAAAAACCGCGAGCCTGGAACTTTCAGTGCTGCTTGGCTATCGCGACTTTCACAGCGAAACCAGGGGCTCGAACAACTGGCAGTTTTCGCAGAACATTGTCAGCGACAAACAGGTAAAAATCGAAGCTTTCACTGGCGCGCAACCGCTCTGGCTCGAACTGGACCACGGCGCCTACTCAGCTCAACCTGAGTGGTACTGGAACTACAAATGGCCCCGAGAATTCGAGCGCGGCCTCGGCGACAGAGAAGATTGCTTCCGCTCTGGCAAAGTCAAAGCAACCCTGGCCGCCGGTGAATCTATCACCCTCACGGCCGGCTTTGAAGCGGCTAACTACAACCAAGAAAAGCTGCTCGAAACCATCGTGCGTCAAAGCGCTGCCGAGAAGCGAGCACTTTTGCCTAAGGCCAATTCAGCCACGCTGAAAAAGCTCATGCTGGCAGCCGATCAGTTCATTGCCCAGCGGCAGTCAACGGCCGGCAGCACCATCATCGCTGGCTACCACTGGTTTTCGGACTGGGGTCGCGATTCGATGATCAGCTTGTTTG
>JAUPUU010000305.1 GCA_030917395.1 Cyanobacteriota bacterium erpe_2018_sw_21hr_WHONDRS-SW48-000092_B_bin.40 | reverse complement strand
GAGGCGGCCGTTGTGAATTTGCCTAGGTCAGTGCCGGTATCGTAAGAAGTAAGCTCCGAGCCATCTGGACGAATTACTCGTTGCACATAGTCTTTACCTTGTGATGGGTCATTTTCATCTTTCGGCATTTGATAGGTAATAGCGATATTGCCTGTCTCGTCAACCTCAAAGTCGGCGAGCTCTTCGCCGGCTGGGTTTATTATGTTGGTGCGATACCACTTTCCATCGGCTCTTTTTTCGATTTGGTCATCATTGCGATCGTTGAACTTGGTTGGCTGGCAGTTGGCGTCGAGGGTCAAGCGATCTGCCGGTTTAAATTGTTCGGTCGCTTTGAGCCTAAGGCTATCTAGTGTAGCAAGGCTTGGCAAGGTGGGTTTGAAGAAAATACCAGTAGACTGCCAGTCTTTCCACACATCAGCCATGAGGTGCTGGTGGGTAGCTCCAAGCAGCTCTATCGCAGGTGAAGGTTTATGGGCTAGTGTGTCTCCGCTCTGCAGCATAATTTATCCTTCGTAAGGTGCCGATTTTGTTAGCGACACTCCATTTGTAACTGCGCTATCTAACAGTGACGTAACAGTCAACGGCCACTGAACTGGATTGATGTTTCGTCAAAATGCTCATAAAAGAGCCATTTCCAGAGCTTGACTTGGCCGATTGACCCCAAGCCGTTAACCATCCAGTTATAAATGCCTTTTGCGCTGCGCAACGATATACTGATGCTGAACAAAAACAAGGCTAAATCGAGGCCGAAACTTCTCTAGAGCTGAGGGATGTCAGAAGTAAACCCATGGTAAGACCAGCTGGTGCTGACTTTGCTACCGGTGATATCGTCGGTAATACCTACGAGGTTATCGATTACATTGGTCGTGGCGCTATGGGCTACGTTTATCACGTGCGCCACACTGGCCTTCCCAAAGAGTATGCTCTCAAGACTTTAAGCCCCGATCAGATTACCGAAACAGCGTGGTTGCGCTTTCAGATTGAAGCGCAGTCAATTGCCAAAATGTTTCATCCTAATATCATCACTATTCATAATTTCGCAGTGCACAGGGCAGCAGGGCGAGTTGAACAGCCTTTCTATGTGATGGATCTCTTGGCTGGTACGAGCTTGATGGAAGAGCTGCGGGACAATGACCCTCTTCCTCTAGAAAGAGCGCTATCAGTGTTTACGCAAGCTGCCAGTGGCATTGGTTACGCGCACAGCAAAGGAATTATTCATCGCGATATCAAGCCGGGCAATGTAATGTTGCTCAAACAGCCTGACGCCAGCGGTGCTACAGTCAAAATAGTTGATTTCGGTATCGCCAAGTTGACCGCTGACAGCGACCTAGCCCAGCAGCATCTAACCAGTGCTGGAGAGGTTTGCGGCAGTCCGCTTTATATGAGCCCAGAACAAGGGCTGGGGCAGGCTGTCGATGCGCGAAGCGATGTCTATTCACTTGGTGTTAGCTTTTTCGAAGCCCTGACGGGAGATCTCCCCTTCAAGGCCAATTCAGCAGTGGATATCATGCTTTTGCACCAGAGTGCGCCGGTGCCTAAGCTCAATTCTATTGCTGATGGTGTTGAGTTTCCTGCTGTTGTGCAGCAAGTAATTGAAGGCATGATGGCGAAGGATCCTAGCCAACGCTATCAGAATATGCAAGAAGTCGTAGCCGATCTTGTGGCTATTCAGTTAGGCAACCCGCTTCCTTCTTTAACATCAAAATCTTCTTCTTCTTCTTCTTTGGCGACTGGCGTTGAGCATGAAGCTGATGCAGAGTTGGCCGCCGAAGCTGATAGCGATTTTCAGCCAGTTATAGAGGAGAGCGGACCGGCCCTGCCGACGGTCTCAGCTCGATCGTCGCGACCCACGGCTCAGATGGTGTTTCTAGGGCTCTCGGTGGCTGCTGCAGTTATCTCGACTTTAGCTTTTCTGGCTATCAAATCAGCCGGCAATCAATCTTCGTCGTCGTCTTCTTCTTCCCCGAAGTTGCCATCGCGCGCTCAGTCTGGAGCTGTTACCAGTGCCGCTTCCAAGCCAGGTCTTAATGTTGGATCTAGTGTCGGACCAAGTGCTGGTTCAAAGATTGCTTCAAATACTAAGTCGCAGCCTGAAAAAGATAAGCCTAAGCTGGATCCAGAAGAAGATAAAGAGCCGGGTGAGTCGCTGAAGGAAACTACTCCCTTTGCCACTGTGCGTCAGGTAAAAGGTCGAAGGATTGTTACTTTCAACTTTCCTACTGACGCGCTAATTGGCAAGATTTATTCTTGGAACGAGGACACCGGCGAAGAGCAAATAGTCAAGGCTAAAGGGCGCTTGACCTATAATAAAGGCGAGTGGCTCTGCTTTATTCCTTCGCGCATTATTGCTAAGTATCCGCAGTATCTCAAGCGGTTTCAGCCAGGGCTGCTTGCTGGTATACGTTTAAATGAAAACTCAGATAGTGATCAGATCTTGGAGTTCTGTACGATTATTCCAGGCATTAAGTACCTAGAACTTCACAGAACTAACAAGTTGACCAGTGACTGTGTTCCTTCGCTCAATAAGTTTACCGAGTTAGATGAGTTTGACGGCTACCATAGCACTGTAGGTGGTATTAATTTAGCGCGCGCTGCCTGTTGGGACAAAATCGAAAAATTCCACTATAGTCATTGTCCCAATGTTACACCTATGCTTGTGAAGCTTAAGGCATGCAAAAAATTGACGTTGTTAGATGTGCACGAGAGCAATCTTACCTACCAAGACTACAAAGCAATTTCAGAACTTACTAACTTGCGAGAATTGAAATTTGAGAGCGATCGCATAACATTGAACGAACTCAAGTTACTCGCAAATTTGCCCAACCTTGAAACTATTGAGCTCTATGACTGTGGGCTGGTAGAGGAAGCTATTCCGATTTTGCGTCAGTTTCAGGCCCTCAAAGTGCTGCGGATGGAGACAGCGAAAACTACTATCAAACTGCGTGACAAGTTTAAAGCCGGCCTGCCTGGTGTGAAAATAGAGTAGTGATAGTAAATGGGAACCGCTTCTGGAAAAATGCAACAACCACCTGTCTTTTTCGACGATATACTAAAACTAGACCAAAACTTCTTTAGACCTGAGGGATGTCAGAAGTAAATCCATGGTAAATCCGGTTGGTGCTGATTTTGCTCCTGGTGATATCGTCGGTAATACCTACGAGGTTATCGATTATATTGGTCGCGGCGCCATGGGCTTTGTCTATCACGTGCGCCATGTGGGCTTGCCTAAAGAGTATGCCCTCAAGACTTTAAGCACCGATCAGATTACTGAAACAGCGTGGTTGCGCTTTCAGATTGAAGCGCAGTCGATTGCTAAAATGTTTCATCCGAACATCATCACTATTCACAATTTTGCCGTGCATAAGGCCCCCGGAAGCGTTGAGCAGCCTTTCTATGTGATGGACCTTTTGGTCGGTACAAGTCTAATGGAAGAGTTGCGCGATAATGACCCTCTTCCTCTTGCCCGAGCCCTTTCAGTGTTTTCGCAAGCAGCTAGCGGCATTGGCTATGCCCACGGCAAAGGAATTATTCACCGCGACATCAAGCCTGGCAATATTATGTTGCTCAAACAGCCAGATGCTAGTGGTGCCACTGTCAAAATTGTTGATTTCGGTATCGCCAAGTTGACCGCTGACAGTGAGATTGCCCAGCAGCATTTAACCAGTGCTGGAGAGGTTTTCGGCAGTCCGTTTTATATGAGCCCTGAGCAGGGTCTGGGACAGACCGTTGATGCGCGCAGTGATGTTTACTCACTGGGAGTTAGTTTCTTCGAGGCCTTGACCGGAGATTTGCCGTTTAAGGCCAATTCAGCTGTGGATATCATGCTTTTGCATCAGAATGCACCGGTACCGGAGCTCAATTCTAGGGGTGATGGCGTTGAGTTTCCTGCTGTTGTGCAGCAAGTTGTAGAGCGCATGATGGCCAAAGACCCGAATTTGCGCTATCAGAATATGCAAGAGGTTGTAGCTGACCTTACAGCCATTCATTTCGGCAATCCACTACCCTCTTTGTCGAGTGGCGTTGTTCACAGCCAAGATCTAAGTCTCGGCCGTAGGACTATGCAAAGTCAGGCACAAGGTTCATATTTAGACCCACATTCAGATTCACAATTTGATGGTGAACAGTCTCTAGCAGGTGAAGTCTGGGTGGCCGGTGGCGGTGAATCAGATTCTGATTCTGGCGTTGACTATGAAGCTGCAGCAGATTTAGCCGTGGGGGCCGATACTGGTTCGCAAACGGTGCTAAAAGAGAGTGGACGTGCCTTGACCATGGTGTCTACTGGTTCTTCGCGGCCCAAGGCCCAGGTGGTGCTTTTGGCACTTTCAGTGGCCGCTGCCATTACCTCTGCTGCAGCCTTTATAGCGATAAAATCGGCTGGCAATAAGGTTGCAACTAATGCTGGTTCTTTGGTTGCGAACAGTGGAAAAGGTGCTGGTACTGAAGGTGGTGTCAGCCCTGGTGCTGGCCCTCCCTCTGATTCTGCAGTCAGTACCGGTCATGGTGCAAGTCGTCATTCTAGGCCACATTATGATAAAGATAAGCCAAAACTCGACCCGGAGGAAGATAAAGAGCCTACTGATTCTTTCAAATCAACCAAACCTTTTGGTGTTGTGCGCCAGGTCAAGAATGGCTGGCTGGCCGATTTTGATTTTCCGACAGATGTTCTCATTGGCAAAATCCACTCTTACAACTGGACCACCAATAAAAGCAAGACTGAAAAGGCGAAAGGTCACTTGCACTATGGCCCCACCGACTGGCTACTGTTCCAGCCGTCGCGCATTATTGGCAAGTATCCGCAGTATCTCAAGCGCTTTCGTGGCGGTGATATTGCCGCGGTGCAGTTGCTCGAACATTCAGATAGTGATGCCATACTAGAGGCTTGTGCTGCCATTCCTGGCTTAGACGAAGTGATTATTCATCATGCTCGCAATTTGACTAATAAGAGCATTGCTTCGCTTAACAAGTTCACTGGACTGAAAAAGTTTGACGGCTCTCATGGTGCCTTAGACGGCATAGCTTTAGCGCGGGCGACCTGTTGGGACAAAATCGAGGAATTCAGATGCAGTCATGCTCGCAATATAACGCCGATGTTGCTTAAGCTAAAGGCGAGCAAAAATTTGCGCTATCTAGATGTGCATGAGAGCAATCTGACCTACCAGGACTACAAAGCAATTTCAGAGCTTTCTAGTTTGCGCGAATTGAAATTTGAGGAGGAGCTTGTGACATTGAACGAGCTAAAGCTGCTTGCTAATTTGCCTAAGCTTGAGACGATTGAACTGCGTGATTGCGGCCTTGAGGTAAAGTCTATTCCGATTATGCGTGAGTTTAAGGCGCTCAAGAAATTGAAGATGGGAACACCTAGAACCCTGCTTGTATTGCGAGAAAAATTCAGGTCGGGGTTACCCGGCGTGGAAGTTGAATAGCGTATAGCGTGCTCAAAACTCGCTAATTCCGTTGCTTCGTAAATTAGCAGCTGTAGTACTATCGAAAGAAGTAAGCAGGTTCAAAAAAATGGCGCAGCAGGAGGGTGACCTCTTACTGCGCCATTTGGCTTGGCTAGTTGGCAGTTGCCGGAACTGCGCTTGGCCCATCACTGACAGAGTTGCTCGTCGCATCACTCGCCACTGCGCTCGAAGCTTCGTGGGCTGTGAGCATCTTGCGCAGTTCGTCTGCTGCGACTTTCAGCGCCTCCGGCCCGGTGTCGCCCTCGACTAGCGTCTCTGGGTCAATGCCGTTCCGTTCAGTTTGGCCACAGTCACCGAGCCATTCGCCGCCAGGAGCGAACCAATGACAGCGTGTCACACGCAGTTTGACTTGGCCATTGCCGACTTCATAATCAGCCTGACCAATGCCTTTTCCTGCGGTAGCAGCGCTGCCGACCATGTGTACTTGACCGGCGATGCCGTTTTGCACGAGGGCGCAAATCATCATCTCGCTGGCGCTGGCTGTGCGGCGATTGAGCAAGATTACCAGCGGTTTGCCAAACAACGTTGCTGCCCGGCGCTTGTAGAGGTCGGTGGGCAAAGTGGTGACTATGCCATTGCTACTGGCGCCATGCACTTCATCGGTGAGGAAGAACTGGTCCTCGTTGAGGAAGTACTGCCTGATTTTCAGGCCCTCTTCGTGGCGAAACTTGAGGGTGGCAAGCAGGCCCTGGTCGAGGAAGAAGCCGCAACATTCCATGGCCTGGTGCATTCTGCCGCCGCTATTGCCGCGCAGGTCGAGAATCACCCCTTCGCAGGTGGCGATTTTTGCCACAGCAGCTTCTACCAGTTCGACGATATCTTCGCGATCAAAACTGCTGATGCGCAGATAGCCAATCTTGCTGGGGGAGAGCGCTGACATGACATCGGCAGGCTTTTCAGCCGCTGCGGGGGAATTGTCTGGAGCAGCAGATTCGTCAGCGCTAGACGGCGAGACGAAGGTGGAAGGTGCGATCAGCCGCTCGGTGTAGGTGTCATTGAGCGAGGCCAACATTTCGTCAGCGCAGCGCAATGCCGTTTCTTCGCTGTCGATCAGGTCGTCGAACTTGTGCTCCCAGGAGCTCCAATTCGCCAATCTCGACTTGTCGAAGAAAGTAACGCCGACCAGTTCCCAGATCGCGTGATAAAGCTCAAGCCCCTGGGTTGAGGCTGTTTTTGAAATATTCATGACGATCCCTTTGGTTGAGATGTTTGCGATTGGAAGATTTCGCGCGTTAGACAGTTAGGCTCAGGTGGCAACGCCCACGCAGAAGACCTGACAAATTTCTCAGCACCTTATGCTGTGAAGAAATTCGATTGGGTGTTGCTGTGTTTTGAAGCTAAGTATTTATTCGCGGGAAATTAGATAGTGGTTATGGCTTTAAACCTAGCCAAGAAGTGTAAGAAATTAAAAGAGAATTTCTTACACCTAGATGAGATCGCACTTAGACTCGGTCCGTGCCGCCTAAATTGTTGTGAGCTTTTCTTGTACAAGGTTAGTATGGCTCTCGCGAACTAAGGCGCAATCAAAAAGCCTTTGGTTTTTCGCTATTTTCTGGTGCTTTCAAATCCGCTTTTTCGGCGTCAGGGGTTTGATAGAAAACGCCGCGATTGTTGTAGCCTGGTCGAGCTGATTCTGGCAGGGCTTCTTTTGCCGCCGTCAGGATTGGTTTTACTTTGGTGTGCGGTTTTAAGGCATCAGTGCATCTGAGGGCAACCAAATCACCTGGTTTGAGTTCGCCGAATACTTCGGTCAGGCTGTTCATCATTTCGCCTCGCACAACAGGCACCCATTCAACTTCTCCGTCTTTGATGCGACAGACGAAAGTCGACAGGGTCGATGTGGTTTCAACGGCACTTGGAGGCAAGAATAAAGACGGATGGGGCCGCTTGGTTGGCCAGAATACTTCGCAGAACATACCAGGAAGTATCCGCCAGCCCGGATTGGGATAATTGAGCTCGACGGGCATGGTCCGAGTTTTTTGGTCTAGGTAATTGCCGATTCTGGCTACTTTGCCTTTGAATTTTTCGCTGGGGTGAGTTGAAACAGTAAATTCTACGTCAGCTCCTGGTACAACTCCTCCGGCTATGGCTTCGGGAACTGGCGTAACTATGCGCAGTAGGTCAAGTTCTTGCACGCGCACAATTGACGGGTAAGCACCGTGCCCTAGTGGGCCGACAAAGCTGCCTACGTGCATGTTGCGCTCGGTGACATAGCCATCAAAGGGCGCTGTAATGGTTAGATACTGGGAGATGTCTTTGTAATTTTCGCTGGCCTTTTTCGCTGCTACTAGTGAGTCTGTTAGCGATTTTACGGCATTGGCCGCAGCGGCAATATTTTCCTGCCAGGCTTTTACTTTCTCTTTGTCGGCTTCAACTTTTTGCCCCAGTACAACTACATCGTTGGGTGCCACTACTCCCGGTACCAGTGATGCTTCTTTGGTGCGATTGTAAGTGTCTTCGTCTCCAGCTAATTGTGCTTTGGCTTCCAGCAGGCTGGCTTTGGCTGAGGCTAGTTTTGATTGAGCTTGTTGTAGCTCTCCACCTACAGCTTTTGCTTTTGCTGCCGATTCGTTGCTTTGAGCTAGTAGTTCTGGGGCGATGAGGCGGCAGATTACTTGTCCTTTCTTTACCTTAGAGCCTCTATCTACGCCGATCCAATCGATGAAGCCTGGTACTTTGGGATAGACCGCTACGTCTTGATAGGCCTGAATCTCACCGGGCAACTGGTCTACCCGCGAAAGTGTTTGTTTGATTACTTCGGTGACGGGAAGCTCTTGTATGTCTTGGGCTGTGGTATGCGGCGTTACTGCTTTTTCTGAACAAGCGCTGAGCAGTGCCATGGGTGCCAGGCTAATAGTTACGGTGAGCGCGGTTTGAATGGCCAGCGTTAGTGAATTGACCGAAGCTAGCGAATGGCACGGCTCAACTGATTCTGCAGTTTTGCGATGTCGCCGTAAAATACTCATTTCTATTTACTCGCCTCGATCATCGGGATGTATAGACGGTGAGGCAATGGAGCTCTTACGCTGCACTACCGCAAAAACTAGGGGCAATATTGTCAAAGCCGTCAGTGTTGACATTGTCAGTCCGCCAATAACGGCGCGCCCTAATGGCGCACTCTGGGCGCCGCCTTCGCTCAGGGCCAGAGCCATGGGCACCATTCCTGATACCATGGCAATTGAGGTCATGAGGATTGGACGCAAGCGCTCTTGTGCTCCAAAAAGGGCTGCTTCGAGAGCTGTTTTCCCACCCAGGCGGCTGTTCTCTGCGTAGTTAACCAGCAGGATGGCGTTGCTTACCCCAATGCCGATTGACATGATTGCACCCATGAAAGACTCAATGTTCAGAGTAGTGCCAGTTAACCTCAGCATAACCATGACGCCGCAAACGATAGCTGGAGCTGTTGAGAGCACTATCAAGGCCAGTTTGGTCGATTGAAAATAGCCGGTCAACATCAAGAAAATTACAACCAGGGCTAGTGATAGTCCAATGAAGAGGTGTGAGAAAGTATCGCTCAATACCGGTACTTGTCCGGCTACTTTGACTCTCACGCTACGGGGCGGCTCACCGGCGCGGGCCAGTGCTGCTTTCACTTCTTCTCCCACATGGCCTAAATCCATGCCCTCAATGTTGGCAGTGAGCGAGACCATGCGCATCATGTTGTCTCGGTCGTACTCTCCCACGCACTTGCCATACGAGACCGTGGCCACGTCCCCTAAGAGCGGGTGCTCACTGTTTTCTTTGAGCATGATAGGAAAGTGCTTTAGCGCTTCCATCGACTGTATCTGGTTTTGCGGTACCTGCACTTGCACCTGGTAGGCCACCCCGGTTTTTCTATCCATCCAGAAGTTTTCTAAGATGTAGCGGCTCGAAGATGTTGCTGGTACAAGGGCTTTGCCTACCTGGGCTGGTGTGAGGCCAAATTGGCCGGCCAGTTCTCTATCAATGTTGATGTCAACGGTGGGATAGTCGAGGGGTTGGCCGTACTGTAAATCGCGCAGGTACGGAATTTTAGCCATTTCAGCTTTGACCCGGTCGGCAAAGAGCCTGCACTGAGTCAGGTCTGGGCCTTTCACTATCACCGATATCGGTGTGGGCGAGCCAAGATTCATGATTTGACTGACTAAGTCTCCTGGCTCAAAGCTAAAGCTTACGTGGGGCATCTCCTGGGCAAATTTGCTGCGTAAGACGTCTTTGAAGTGGGCTAGGTCAATATTTGCTTCTTTGCGCAAGCTGACGTCCATGACCGCTTCGTGGGGGCCGCTGGTCCAGAGAAATACTGAGCTGATGACAAATTGCACTGGCTGCTGGCCGGCATATCCCAGAGTGGCTTCGACGTTTCCAGGGCCTGCTTCACGCTTAATTATGTCAAGCATTTGCAAGGTCTTTTCTTCGGTTACTTCTACCCGTGTGCCTGTGGGGCAGCGCATTCGCACTCTAAAGTCAGTGGTGTCTGAACTGGGGAAAAGCTCGCGACCGGTTTGGCAAAAGAGCAGAACGCTGAGTGAAATAGTCACCAGGAAGTAAACAGGAATGACAATCAGGCGCATGCTCATGAGCTTTTCGACTAAGGCTGCATGACCAGCTTTGAACTTGGCAAAGAAGCCTTTGCTTTCATCTTCATTTTCTTTGTGCTTAATCAAATATACGGCCATAACTGGCACCAGGGCGCTCGACATAAAGAACGACCAGACCATGCAGAAGCCGACTGCTAGAGAGAGTGGCACGAACAGTGCTTTGGTCACGCCGGTCATGAAAAACGATGGCACGAACACGGCAATAATTGAAAGCATGGCCAAAAGTCGCGGCACCCTGGTTTCAAAGCCCGCTGCCAGCGTTGCTCTGGTCACAGCTTCGCCTCGGGCCATGTGGGCGTGGATGTTTTCTATGTCCACCGTGGCTTCGTCCACCAGGATGCCAATGGCTAGCGCTAGGCCCGAGAGGGTCTGCATATTGATGGTTTGGCCAGTGACATAGAGCGATAGACTGGCCCCCAGAAGTACGCACGGAATTGTTGTAATGACAATGAATGTACTGCGCAGATCGCGTAAGAAGAGGAAGATCATCAGGCCTGGCAAAATTGCACCCAGGGCCCCTTCGCTGAGAACACCCTTGATTGAATCGGTGACGTGTTTTGATTGGTCAAACTCATAGCTGATGGTGACGTCTTCTGGTAAGAGGCGCTGCATCACTGGCAAGTGCTCTTTTAAGGCATTGACTACCGATACTGTGGAGGCATCTGCTCGCTTTACCACCGGCACATAGACTGTGCGTCGGCCGTTGTGCAGGGCGTAACCCGCCAAAATGTCACTGCTGTCGCTAACTGTGGCCACATCGCGCATAAACACAGTAGGGCCGGGGCCCATCTTGATGGGCAAATAGTCTAACTGGTGGATGTCGGGCAGGTCGGTATTGATTGGCGTAATTTGCATGTAGTCGCCAATACGGGCGTTGCCAGCTGGCACGATTTCGTTGCCCGTGGCCAGTGCTTTGACAATCATGTCTCCAGATATATTGAACTGCCTGAGTTTTTGACTGTCGGCACTGATGACAATGGTACGAGCGTTTCCACCAAAGGGTGGCGGCGCGGAGGCACCGGGAATGGTGCCCAGCTCTGGTCTTACTCTGACAAAGGCCAAGTCTTGGAGCTGTTCAATAGTCTTGGTTTTACTGGATAATACTAGTTGCCCCACGGGCAAGCTGCCGGCGTCGAACCTCAGTACAAAGGGCTCGACAGTGCCTGGCGGCATCAATGTGCGGGCGCGGCTGACCATGGCAACGCAGGTAGATAGAGCCTCTGACATGTTAGTGCCAGGATGAAAATAGACTTTCATCATAGAGATGTTTTGAATGGTCTGCGATTCAATATGGTCAACGCCCGGAATGTACAAGAAGTGCACTTCATAGGTAGAGACTATGTAGCCTTCCATTTGATCTGGTGCCATGCCGCCGTAGCCTTGCACGACATAAATTACAGGCATGTTCAGGTCAGGAAAGATGTCTTCTTTCATCGACATCAAAGCCATCACAGCTGCCAGCATCAGGCTTATAACCGCAACAATGACGGTTATGGGGCGCTTCATTGATACGATTTGCAGCCACATACTAAGCCTTCTCCTGGTTATTCGCCAGCACAGAGCCGGTCAATACTTGAACTCTAGCGGTTCGCCCCATTCGGCTTTGAATGGCACTTGCTCTCATGGCTTGACCTCTGGTGTTGGTCTCAAGGCCCCGTCATTTCTGTTGTTTTCGTTTAGGCCGCTGTTACTATTGCGCAGGCCTTTGCTCCCTTCGCTCTGGCCTTTGTTTGTCTCGGCCGCTGCCACAAGTTTGAGGAAGGGCTGGATATCGCCATGAGCATAGGCAATCGCTAAAACAGATTGCCACACTTTAATTTGGGCCTCAACGTTCTCGGCTTGTGCTTTGGCGAGAATGCGCTCGGCTTCCGCTACTTCCATAACGTTGGTCAAACCAACTCTATATCGCTCTCTTGCTTTGATTTCGTTTTCTTTCGCTGCCACAAGCAAAACCGGTGTTTCATCAGCGATTTCTTCAGCCCGGCTCAATAGAATTTTGGCTTTCTTGTCTTCTCTAATTAGCTCTTGCATGGCCAAGTCGTAGTTAGAGCGCTGCGCTTCGATAGACGAGCGCTCTGTTATTTTCTGCGCTTTGATTTTGAAGTATTCCATTACCGGAAACTGAAATGTAAAACCGACTGTCCAGTTGGCCGTTTTGGGGATGATGCCGCTGGCGATTGGTTTAATGAAACGGCCATCGCCGGAGCCTCTTGCCCAGATGGCAGACTCTAGCCATAAGTGAGGATACCAGCTGTGATCGAGCAATTTTAAACGTGATTTGGCGACATCAACGTCGGCCATTTTCAAGATTGCGAGAGGGTGCTTTGCTAGATTGGCTGGCGCATCGGGCATTGTTAGAGCGGTGAACTTGGGTCGCGAAATCAAGGGCTCTGCCACCGGTTGTATCAAAGCTCCGGCCATGCCAATAGCTTCGGCTAGATCTTGTTGAGCCAAATCGGCGTCTCGTCTGGCCTGAATCAATGCAATTTTAGCGAGGGATACTTCGGCATCGGCGCGAGCGGCATCTACCCCTGGTTTTAAGCCCTTATCACAGAGGGTGTGCACCACTAACGACCAATCGGTCATGCGATCTAGAGTGGCCTGACAAACCAATATTTGCTGCTGAATCAGCAACAACTTGAGATACAGCAGCGCACTGCGTGTGGTCACATCTAGCTCTGTGAGCCGCAATTCGGCTGTGGATTTTGTTAGTGATTGTTTTGCCAATCTGACATTAGCGGCTCTGCGGCCAAAATCTACTAGCTCCCAAGAAAAGTTGAGGCCGGCGTTTGAGCCAAAGATACTATTGAAACTTGAATTGGTGGCCGGTGCACCCGATTGAATCGGAATGACGTTGAGGTACTGCGGCAAAATGGTGCCAGCTGTGACGTTTTGCGATGCTCTCAATTCTTGAAAGAGCATGTCCATGCGCGGCAAGTACTGAGTGCGAGCTACTGATACTTCGCCTTTGAGCTTGTGAGTTTCTTGGTTTGCTCTAGCGATTGAGGGATATTTTTTGTTAGCTGTCTCCACTGCATTGAGCAGAGTCATGCGCACAGAGGGCTCATTCAATTCGATTTTGGGCCTGAGCTTGATTCTCTCTGCTTCGGTATCGGCCTGGGTAGAGTTATTTGCTTGACTTGTATTGTCTGTTTGAGCCGAGTTGTTTGCTTGAGCTGCGCTATTTGCCTGGGCTGAGTTATTTACTACCAACCAAAGCGTTAATAGCGCAAGTATTCTTGCCACACGCTTCACTGCTGTAGATAGTCTGTTCAGCATGCTATTGATTGCAGATTTTAAGGTGCCTAAAACAGTCAAGACCAAAAGGGCCGCTACTCCCGCAGCCGCAACCAGAGGCGCCGCAAGCGTCGCCGCCGGAGTCATTAAGGGAAAACCCAGCAGCTCATAGCTTATCCGACCTTGATTTTAGCGCAATTAAATTAGCAAATAATAAGTGAGAGGCTAAGCTCTTGGTAATAAGACTGTTATGAGCTAATTGTCAGTAAAATCGATTCATTGACCGTGGCTATGGTCTTTGAATCAAGTAACTCGGGTGTTGAAGTAAGTTGCTAACGCCCGCAACGAGGGTGACCCTTGGTGTCAGACACAAGCAATTTCGATTGGATTGAGCAATATTTGAAGCAAGCTCTCCTTTATAAAAGAGGTCAGTCTGGCAACACGGTGACTTTGCAGTTGCATGCTTTCCTGCTAAGAGCTCTTGATTTAAGCAACGATGGGAGATACGAAGCAGCGGCCATCGTCTTTTGTGAGGCCCTGGCTTTGGCCCGGCTGAATCTATCAGAGCTGGAAGGTTCGAAGAGTAGCGGGGCTGCTAACAAAGGTGTACTAGACGTAGAAGAGTTGTCGACTATCGCTGATCTTTGCTTCGGTTATGCTCGTGTTTTGGCCGAGCTTAACGGCGTTCACCAAGCCTTAGATCTTATGTATCTGGCAATCAGGCTTTACACTCGCCTTTATGGTATCGCTGATGGTCGTGTCCTGTTCTGCGCTAGTCGGTTGAAGGAGTTAGCTCTGTCTTTCCAGGCTTATATTTATGTAGCAAGAATTCTATTTTTCTTGCGGGCACATAAGGCCTTGGCTGGTTTGCTTCAAGCTAAATTTCTTTTTGAATCAAGTTGGCCGGAGTGCTGCGTGCTTGTTGAGAACTTAACATCGGCATATTGTCTGCGCCTTGACAATGGGTCAAGCTATTCGGCCGACTTGAGTACAGAAGAGATTGAAGATATCGAGATAGTTAATTGCGCTGTGGAGTTAATTAGAAGCACTGCGAGCTCCAGTGCGGCTCGTCTGGTGGTATTTCCAGCTTACGACAGTCAGTCTTTCTCAGCCTTGTGTCACACGAATTTTAGTGGGTACGTTGCGGAATTCAATCGTGCAGTCGGTAAGGAGATTCTAATTCCCGTTCGCTGTGAAATTGGTTATCTTCCTGAAGATTCGCCGCAGTCTATAGTTGCATATCTGTTTGTTCAGAAGGGGCAGACGCTGGGCTTAGGCAAAGGGTCAATGGTTGTGAATAGTCCGGAACGGAAATTACCTTTTAAGTGGAAATGTTCTGAATTTGATGATTTGTGCGGTCTGTTCAATAGTCGATTGCGTAAGTTGCGTTCGGGAGAGCGGTTCTATAGGCTCGATAACGGAAGGTCAGCAGTAATAAATGCCTACCTCTACTGTTCTTCTGCCCAAGCTAGTGATTTGATTGGTTCTGTGCCGATGCGCACTCCCCGGCTATTTCAAGCTTGAATGGTCCTTTAGATTTCGTTGCCGTGTGAATGGCTCTTCTTTTCGTTTCCAAAACTGTCCGATTTTTGGCTGAAAATCGGACAATTTTGGAAAGTGATTAAAGCTCTTCCTGCCTTCCTGCCTTCCTTGTTTCTTTGCAGTTTTTCTTGTCTCATTTTCACTCGAAAAATGAGACAAGAAAAGTACTTAGAAAAAGTACTGTGTTAATTAGTCCGCGCTTCAGAGTCAGCTTTCTTGCCGTTGAAGGCAAAGACGCGACTGGAGAACTCTGGTAGTGAAGCTGAGCCGCTGATGGTGCGGTCAACTGTGTTTACCTTTCCTGTCATATGAGCGATTGCCTTTTCGCTCTTACGAGTCATTCGCGCTAATTTTGAACGGGAGAAATCGACAAATAGTCTAACTTCGCCGTTTTCAGCCTGATAGTTGCCCCACAAGGGAAACGTTCCCAGTAAACCTTTATAGGTGCCTTGTACTTGTTGCTCGCTGACGCTTGTGATTGTAACAGTGGGTTTTCGCCTGATTTTTGGAATCTCGACTTTCCAAACGCCAATAAAGTCGTTTAGGTCCACCGCATTTTCTTTCAGCGGCGGGGCTACCTCAACTGTGGTCACTTTTCCTTGCAGTGTCTCACTGAAGACTGGTGCCATATTGCTTCCTGTGATTGCCAGGCAAATTACTGCTAGGTTGAAAGAGCAAAGTCGAGCTGGCCTCTGGGCCTTGAGGGCGCTTGCCTTCTGCTTCACTGGCTGTTGTTTGCTAGAATTCAATCGATTTATCTCCTGTGCCATAAAACCCATACGTATTGAGTGAGCAAATAGTTTCACTTTTCAGCAAAAGTTTTTTTCCAGCGGCAGAATAGATAAGGGTGCAATCAGGAAACCAATATGACAGACGACAATTCCAGTAGCAGCGGTTACGTGGACAAAAAGCAACCGACCTTTTATATCCCCCATGGAGGTGGTCCTTGCTTCTTTATGGAAGGCATGGGCCCCGCGGGCACCTGGGATGGTATGGGCAATTGGCTAAAGGCTTTGTCAAAGGCCGTTCCTCAAAAGCCCACGGCACTTTTAGTTGTTTCGGCCCATTGGGAAGAGCCTAAAGTCACAGTCAATACAGCCGCCGAGCCAGATTTACTTTACGACTATTATGGCTTCCCTCCCCATACCTATGAGATCAAATATCCAGCCCTTGGCGCTCCTGTCGTCGCCAAGCAGGTAATTGAGCTGCTCCACGAAAAAGGAATTGAAACCAGCACAGATTCAAAGCGCGGTCTTGACCACGGAGTTTTCGTTCCTTTTAAATTGATCTATCCCGCTGCCGATATTCCCATCGTGCAGCTCTCGCTAAAAGAAGGGCTTGACCCGGCTTTTCATATTGGCGTTGGCAAGGCCCTTGCTCCTTTGCGTGAGCAGGGGGTGTTGATTGTGGGAAGTGGAATGAGCTATCACAATTTGCGTTCTTTTGGCAGCGGAGACAGTGGACCCCACTCTGCTCATTTTGATCAGTGGCTAGACCAATCTATAACTGGTCAAGACGAGGCGGTGAGAAGCGAGAAGCTTATCGATTGGGAGTCTGCTCCTTCGGCTCGGGCCGCTCATCCGCGCGAAGAACATTTATTGCCGTTGATGGTCGTGGCTGGGGCCGCTGGCGCTGATGTGGGACGGCGCACTTACAATGAAAAAGTCATGGGTATGGCCATTTCGGCCTATCAATTCTGAGAAGAAATTAGCCGAAGTCAAGCGCTGCCGTGGAAAGCCAAGAGGTGCCTTGGGGTGCGACAATTGCACCCCTATTGAGGCTCTGCTGGATATGCCCTCGGGGCTCGTGCATTCTTCTACGGTCTTCTACTGTCTTCTACGGTTTTGTCTGGTTCTGTAAGGTTTTGTCCGGTTTAAGGAATCCCTTTATAGCGATACTTTTCAAATGCAGGGGTGACTATGAGATCGGCAGAGTCAAAATCTAGCTCAACTACTAAAACTAGCGTTCTTGTGCACAATGCCTACGGCAAGTCTGGCGTTCGTCTCACTAAAGTAATCCGACATGCCGACTATCAAGAACTGAAAGAACTGACAGCCAATATTCAGTTAGAGGGCGGCTTTGAAGGCTCATATTTAGAGGGTGACAACAGTCAAATCATTGCCACTGACTCAATGAAAAATACTGTCTATGTTTTGGCGGCCGAGCATCCCCTCACTACTCTTGAGGGCTTTGCTCAAGACCTGGCACTGCATTTCTTGAAGACCTATTCGCATGTCACTGAAGCCACTGTGCATCTTGTAGAAGACCTTTGGCTGCGGATTCCCACCGATGGTAAACCACACCCCCATGCTTTTGTTTCGGCTGGCAACGAGAAGCGCATTGCTTCTGTGGTAGCTGATCGTGAGGGTGTTTCATTGCAGTCAGGAATAGACAATTTGGTAGTGGCAAAAACTACCGATTCGCAGTTCTGGGGCTTCATCCGCGATCAATATACAACTCTTCCTGAAGTGCGCGATCGCATTATGGCCACAAGCATTGAAGCTTCATGGCTCTATCGGGCTGAGACTAAGGTCGAAGCTGAGAAGATTGATTTCAACAAAAACTACGACACTATCCGCAAAATCATTCTTGATGTTTTCGCTACTCATAACAGTTTGGCGGTGCAGCAAACCCTGTACGAAATGGGCGAAGCTGTGCTTGCGGCAGTATCTGATATTGAAGAAGTCACTATAACTATGCCTAATCAGCATCGCATAGCCTTCAACTTAGAGCCTTTTGGCAAGAAGAATCAGAACGAAATATTCTTCCCTATCGATGAACCTTTCGGCCTAATCTCAGGAACAATCAAGAGAGGTGCCTGATTTGTCAGAATCAAGTAAGTCAGTGAGTGAGCCTCTTGGCCAAGTTCAAGCTGAGCCAACAGGGCTGCCGTCTAACCAGGGCAAGTGGGCCATTCGCAGTCGGCGCGTATTGCGCTCGAAAGGCTTTGAGTCGGCCGCATTGTTAATTGAAGCTGGGCAGATTAGCAAAATCGTTGCCTTTGACAAAGTGCCTTCGGCCTACGCCCTTGAAGATGTGGGCGATTTGATTGTTATGCCTGGTGTGGTTGATAGTCATGTTCATATCAATGAACCAGGTCGTACAGAGTGGGAGGGTTTCACCACTGCTACCAGGGCTGCCGCTGCCGGTGGTATCACGACGCTTGCTGACATGCCTTTGAATTGCATTCCGGTTACTACCAGTGCTGAGGCTTTTCGCGAGAAACTCAAACATATTGAAGGTCGACTTTCGGTTGATCTCTGCTTCTGGGGCGGGGTTGTGCCCGGCAACAGCGCGGAGCTGAACAAGATGATGGACCTTGGAGTAATGGGCTTCAAGTGCTTTCTCATTCATTCAGGAATTGATGATTTTCCCAATGTGGAGCGCCACGATCTAGAGCTGGTCATGCCGATTTTGGCTAAGCGCGGCCTGCCGCTACTCGTGCATGCTGAGCTTGACTGTTCGCATAATTCGGATGGCACGCATATTGATAGCTCCCATTCGGATCAATCGAAGCTAGACAGCGACTTCGCTGCCGCACCGCATAAATACTCAAACTTCCTCAGTTCGCGTCCGCGCTCGTGGGAAAACGAAGCGATTAAACTAATGATTGATCTCTGCCGCGAGTTTGATTGTCGCGTGCATATCGTCCATTTGTCTTCCTCTGACGCTCTGCCTATGATCGCTGCGGCTAAGAAAGAAGGGCTGAAGTTAACCGTTGAGACCTGTCCCCATTATTTGACTTTAGTGGCTGAGGATATCGCCGATGGTGATACCAGATTTAAATGCACTCCTCCCATTAGAGAAAGAGAAAACTGCGAAAAGCTCTGGCAGGGCCTGGCTGATGGCACAATTGATTTCATTGTTTCGGACCATTCACCCTGTACTCCTGAGTTGAAACTTCTAAAGGAAGGCAACTTCGACAAGGCCTGGGGCGGTATTTCTTCTCTACAGTTTGGCTTAGCGGCAGTTTGGAGCGAAGCCAAAAAACGCGGACATTCATTGGCCCAGGTTAGTGAATGGATGTCCAAGCGCCCGGCGCAGTTTCTTGGCTTGGCCCAGCGCAAAGGCTCATTAGAAGAAGGTATGGACGCCGATATCGTCGTCTTTGACAGTGAAAAATCTTTCAAAATTGAGCCGTCAATGATTGAGCATCGCCATAAGGTTACCCCCCATGAAGGGCGGATATTTACTGGCCAGGTGCAGCAAACTTTTGTTCGCGGAATCAAAGTATATGATCAGGGAAACTTCTCAAACGAGCCTTCTGGTAAGGCTTTGATGAGTACAAAATCGGGAGAGTATGTCGATGCAAACGTCCATTCTTGAGGCTTCTGCCTTCACTGGTTTGATTGATTTAGCCACTGAAAAACTTGGCGGAAAGGCTCTCAGCTGCAGCGATGAATTTTTTGCTGAGAAAGAAAACTTGCTCATGCCTGGTCGCGGCATTTTCATTGAAGACAAATATACTAAAAATGGTAAATGGATGGACGGCTGGGAATCGCGCAGAAAGCGCGGCCCTGGCCATGACTGGTGCATCATCAAACTCGGTTTGCCCGGAGTAATTCGTGGCGTCGATATCGACACTAATCACTTCTTGGGCAACCATCCGCCCTATGCATCGCTTGAAGCTTGTATCGCCGACCCCAATGAGCATGCTGACAAACTTGCCGCTTCGGATAAATGGGTTGAGATTGTGCCCCGCTCAGCCCTAAAACCTGGCTCACAGAACCTCTTTGCCGTATCAAGCGGCGAGCGTTTTACCCATGTGCGATTGAATATTTATCCTGATGGTGGCGTTGCTAGATTGAAAATCTATGGCGATGTCATTCCTGATTTTTCTAAAATAAAAGCCGATGCTCTCGTTGACTTGGCTGCTGTGGAGTTTGGTGGTCATGTGGTTGCTTGCAATGACATGTTCTTTGGCAATATGGACAATTTGATTATGCCTGGTCGTGGCAGAAACATGGGCGATGCCTGGGAGACAAGACGCAAGCGCGGCCCTGGTCACGACTGGGTTATAGTCAAGTTGGGCCAGCCTGGTTTAGTGAAAAAGCTAGAAGTCGATACTGCTTTCCACATCGGCAATTATCCTGATACTTGCTCGGTTGACGGTTGCTATTCGCCAGATTTAGAGATGGACAATCTCACCTGGCCGCAAGCCCAGTGGAAGGAGCTTCTACCGCAGCTCAAGCTGTCGGCGGATAAGCAGCACCACTTTGAGAAAGAGATAATTGACATAGGTAATGTCACCCATGTGCGCTTAAATATCTATCCTGATGGCGGTGTGGCTCGTTTGCGCGTGCACTGTCGTCGCGCCCAGACTTAAGGTAATAACTTCTTGAATCTCGCCCAGCTAAATCAATCATCAAGTGCGCTACTGCAAGCAGAATTGCTGCGTTGTTGTGGCAGTGCTCGCTGGGTAGAAGAGCTGATTGCCGGCCGCCCTTACGCTACCGAAGTTGATCTCTACAATGCCTCCGATCGCATCTGGCAGAGCCTAGACTCTGCTGATTGGTTGGAGGCATTTAGTCATCATCCCAAGATTGGTGATTTGGAGAGCCTTAAAACTAAGTTCGCCAGCACTAGTGCTTGGGCCTCTGGCGAGCAAGGTGGTGTGGCCCTCGCCAGTCAGCGGGTGTTGGAAGAGCTAGCCGCCGGAAACAAAGACTATGAAGCGAAATTTGGCTACATTTTCATTGTCTGCGCCACCGGTAAGACTGCTAGCGAGATGTTAGCCTTGTTGCAAGAACGTCTGCATAACGGCCCTGAGGTCGAGATAAAGAGAGCTATGGAAGAGCAAAACAAAATCACACGGTTAAGGTTGGAGAAACTTTTAGGGTTATAGAAACTTTTAGGACTGTAGAAGCTCAGTTCGTTGTAGAGACCTATTTAATTGGAGATTGGTGCCATGAGCAGAATCACTACCCATGTTTTAGATACTTCGTTAGGCCGCCCAGCAGCCGGTGTTGACGTTGTGCTTGAATATAAGGGCCTTGATGATTGGGAAGAAGTTGGACGCGGTACCACCGATAAAGATGGCCGCTTTAGTGATTTAGTACCAGCAGACTGGGCTAACCGAGCCGGTACCTATCAGCTTACTTTTAATACTGGTGGCTATTTCGAAAAGACCCATCGGCAAAATTTCTACCCTACGGTGCCAATTATTTTTGAAGTGGTCAATCAAGACGAGCACCACCATGTACCGCTCTTATTGAGCCCCTTTGGCTATTCTACATATAGAGGCAGCTAGTCTATAGAAAAAGCTAGCCTATAGAGTCAGCCAGAGTATCGTGTCACTTATTGCGTTTTGTCATTTAGTCCAAAAAAGGAAACTAATCGTTCTGTTTATTGTGTAGTTTGAGTGCTTAGTTTAGATGCTTAGTTTATTTAGCTTAGATGTTCAGCTTAAATCAGGAGTGCAAGATGAAAGTCAGTCTGCCCGAGGCCACCACTAAAGATGTATTCGCTAAGTTGGCCCAAGCCAACGGTGCTTTTAATCAGTTTTATCCTGGTGAGTCGTCCGCCAGGCAACCAGTGCACACTGTATATGGTGGCGCTCAGTTGTTTAAGGCCGACTCTGCTAAGAAGCTAGGCACTATGGCCGTTGCTAGTCTGGAAGAGTACGCTGCCGATGCTGATATCTTGGCAAAGGCTCTTAATTTGCCGGGCAAAGACACAGGCTTAGCCAACAAAATTTATGAGAGGGTTAAAGAGAAGCTCAAGCGCGAAGCCGTTGAAGACTTCCGCATTGACTTTGAGGATGGTTATGGCAACCGTCCCGATTCTGAAGAAGACCATCACGCCGAAGCTGCTGCCAAAGAAGTGGCGCGCGGTATGAAAGAACAGCTGCTTCCGCCTTTCATTGGTATTCGCATTAAGCCTTTCAATGAAGAGCTGAAGCATCGCAGTGCTCGTACTCTCGATATTTTTATCACTACTCTGGTAGAAGAAACTGGTGGCTTGTTGCCGGCCAACTTTGTGGTGACTTTGCCTAAAGTAACTATCCCTGAGCAAGTAACTGCTCTAGTTGAGCTGTTGGCCTTGCTGGAGAGCAAGACTGAGTTGCGCCCAGGCAGTCTCAAAATGGAAATAATGATCGAGCAAACCCAGGCACTCTTTAATCGCAAAGGCGAAAGCAATATGCCGCTCTTAGCTGAAGCGGCTCAAGGGCGCTGCGTGGCCGCGCACTTTGGCACTTATGACTACACTGCTTCCTGCAACATTACCGCTTCTGAGCAGCGCATGGACCACCCATCTTGCGATTTTGCCAGGCACATGATGAAAGTGACTTTTGCCGGAACTGGCATTTGGCTGTCAGATGGCGCTACCAACGTTATGCCTGTGGGACCTCATCGGGCTGAAATGGGCAAGCAGTTGACCGCCGCGCAAAAAGCTGAGAACGCTGAAGTGGTTCATCGCGCCTGGAAATTGGCCTATGATCACACCCGTCATTCTCTCGTGCATGCCTATTATCAGGGTTGGGACCTGCACCCAGCTCAGCTCCCGGTGCGCTATGCCGCTTGCTATGCCTTCTTCCTTGAAGGGCTGGAAGCTGCATCGCTCAGGCTTAAGTCGTTCATGGAAAAAGCAGCACAAGCTACTCTGGTCGGCGATGTCTTTGACGACGCTGCCACTGGTCAGGGATTGCTCAACTATTTCTTGCGTGCCATCAACTGTGGTGCCATCACTTTAGACGAGATCAAAGCCACTGGTTTAACCCTTGAGGAAATTCAAACTAGATCGTTCTTGAAGATTCTCGATGGTCGCACCAAGCGGATTGCGGCGAAGTAGCAATTGAGCCTATATGGAACGGGTCGATTTAATAATCGGGCCTGGTAACAAGGCGAAACTTTTGCTTGCCACCCCTGGGTGGTTCTGTTAAGCTCGGGGAGTAAGGTTGGAAATTACACCAATCGAATTTGACCCGTCGCCAGACAACTTGTCGGATTAACCGCACTAAAATGACTGCCCGTAACGCCTACAGCTATTACTACTATACCTACTCCCTCGGGGTCGGCTAGTTGGCGTTGTCATAAAAGTATAGAACTTATGAACAAAAAGCCTTCTCGTCGATCGAGAGGGCTTTTTCTTTGCTTTAAAAATCAAAAAACAGAAAATCAGAAATTCAAAAAAGGATAAATACGTCATGCTTCAGAAACTCGAAACCATTGCAGTACAAGAAAGACCAGCTGTTACGCTCAGTCTTGTTGCAGCTACTGTGCCTGGTCCTTGCACTGTAACCGCCGGGGCGGCATCAACAGATGCTGGCTCCGCAGCCGCCCTGGCCGCGTTCAAGATACGCGTTGACGACTTGATTGGCAGTCACCCCATAGTCAACTCGAACCAATTTACCTCATGGTTTAGCCAGGGCGACGCAAGCCCAGAACAGTTGCGCCAATTCACAGTGCAGTTCTCTGTCTTCAGCCATCTCTTCATCGAAGCGCAATTGCGTAAGTGCATCAATGCCGTTGATTTGGCCAGCTACAGAGCGAGCAAAGAGATTTTGATGAACGAGTTAGGGGTGATGTTCACTGCCGATGGCTCAATCGATAACGGTCGTTTTCGCTTTACTGCTGCCCATTTCGAGTGGTTGGCTGATTTTGCTAGCCACCTGGGTCTTGAGTTTAATCAAATTGGCAAGCGCAAACACGGCAGCGCATCTACTTTGGCCTTCTGTGACGCGCTGATGAATTGGTACAGCTCGGACGATGAATCAACTGCTGCCGGTGCTTCTCATGCTATTGAACACTGGGCGGCTGCTGGCTTTTGGAAAGAGTTGATTGCTGGCTTGAAGATTATCAAAGAAAGCCAAATTGCGGATCTTCCTCTGGGCTTCTGGGTCTTCCATGATCAAATAGAAGATCAGCATGCTGCTCATACCGACGACGAGCTAGCTGCTGCTTT
>JAUPUU010000034.1 GCA_030917395.1 Cyanobacteriota bacterium erpe_2018_sw_21hr_WHONDRS-SW48-000092_B_bin.40 | reverse complement strand
TGGTGGTCATCTGGCTTTTGAGTGCCGCAATCCACTTGTTCAGCCCTTCTTAAGAGCGTCGCGTCAGATGGCGCAGCGAGAATCGCAGATTTCAGAGCTGGTTTCCGAAAACTCAGATTGCTCGGAACAGTCCGAACATATAGATTGGCCGTCCGATACAAATCGGCGCAAAGTATTTGACCCTTTGGCGGGAGCTGTGGAATGGTGGTTCCAGCTTTTGTCGGTTGAGGGTGAGCGCGTACTCTATGAGATTCACTATCTCTTTGAGAGCAGCGGCGAGAAAGCCATATCAGTAAACGAGCTGCGCTTTCGCAGTCGCGACGAGCTGCAAGACTCTCTTATTGATGCCGGTTTTACTGTCGATTGCGTCTATGGCAATTGGGATTTTCAGTTGGCCGACGGCGATAGTCCCGAGTTTATTTTTGTGGCTCGCCGCAGCTGAAGTTTAACCATTAGGGAACTATTGCTGCGGTGTTTGCTAGCAACTGGAACTTTTAGAACATTTACCCAGTCGGTGCCAGTCTATAGAGCTAGATTGTCAACTGGAACTTCAGTCGTTGATAAAATCTGAGTTGCCACTAGAATCAGGTTTGCAGCTAGAATCAGGCTTGATACTAAAATCTGGCTTGATACTAAAATAGTCTTGCCAGAAAAACGGAGCGCTTCCAAGTTTAAAGCTTGACTTATGCCAAATGAAGCCATCATTCCCAATATAGGCACCGTTGTTGCTGTGCGTGGCAGCGTGGTAGATGTAAAGTTCGAGCAGCAGCTGCCGGCTATTCATTCACTTTTGCGCGCTGGCGATAAAGAGCAAATAGTCATTGAAGTCTTGTCTCAGCGCGACGCCCGTCATGTGCGCGGTATTGCCATGACTCCGACCCAGGGTCTGGCACGCGGTATGACTGTTCAAGACACGGGCGGGCCGCTCAAAGCTCCCGTGGGCAAAACCATTTTGTCGCGCATGTTTGATGTCTTCGGCAACCCTATCGATAGAGAAGGGCCAGTGACTGATGTCGAGTGGCGCTCTGTGCACCGGTCTCCACCAGCCCTTTCGAAGCGCTCTACTAAATCGCAGATATTTGAGACTGGCATAAAAGTAATTGATGTTTTGGTGCCCTTAGAGCGTGGTGGTAAAGCTGGGCTATTTGGTGGAGCTGGCGTGGGCAAAACTGTTTTGCTCACTGAGATGATTCACAACATGATTGGGCACCAGGAAGGTGTCAGTATTTTTTGTGGCATTGGCGAACGTTGCCGCGAAGGCCAGGAACTTTATACCGACATGCGAGATGTTGGTGTCTTGAAGAATATGGTCATGATTTTTGGTCAGATGAATGAGCCGCCCGGTAGTCGCTTTCGTGTCGGGCACGTTGCTTTGACGATGGCTGAGTATTTTCGTGATGATGAACATCGCGATGTGCTGCTTCTGGTTGATAACATTTTTCGCTTCATCCAAGCGGGTATGGAAGTCTCAGGCCTGATGGGGCAGATGCCCTCGCGGCTTGGTTATCAGCCTACTATGGGCACCGAGCTCTCTAGTTTAGAAGAGCGTATTGCTAATACCGATGCTGGTGCCATTACCTCGATTCAAGCAGTGTATGTTCCAGCCGATGATCTAACCGACCCCTCTGCAGTTCATACATTTTCGCATCTGTCTGCCTCTATTGTTCTGTCGCGTAAGCGTGCTAGCGAAGGTCTCTTTCCTGCTATTGATTTATTGCAATCAAATTCGCGCATGGCCACTGCCGGGTTCGTCGGCCAGAGGCACTATGATCTGGCCCAAGCAATTCGGCGCACACTGGCGCAGTATGCTGATCTCAAAGATATTATTGCCATGCTTGGTCTGGAGCAGCTTTCTCCAGAAGATCGAAAAGTGGTGGCAAGGGCTCGTCGCCTTGAGCGCTTTTTGACTCAGCCGTTTTTCACCACTGAGCAGTTTAGTGGTATCAAAGGGAAGTTAGTGAGCTTGAGCGATTCGTTAGATGGTTGTGAGCGCATTTTGAACGATGAGTATAAAGACTATCCTGAAAGCGCGCTCTATATGATCGGCGCCATTGGCGAAGCTGATGCGAAGAGGGCGGGCAAGCCTTCAGAGAGTGATGCTCATGCAAGAGTCTGATTTGATAACTCTAAAAGTGCTTTTGCCCTTCGGCGTATTTGCTGAGAAGGCAGATGTTCTCAAAGTCGTGGCCGATACTAATGTTGGTTCGGTTGGCATACTGCCGCATCGCCTCGATTGTGTGGCGGCTTTGACTCCTGGCATTTTGTTTTACAAGAGCGAGAGTGACGGCGAAGTCTATATCGCTGTCGACCAGGGAATTTTAGTCAAGGTTGGTCTGACCGTGCTGATTTCAGTTAGCAATGCTATTGCAGGCAAAGACCTGGATCAACTCAAACAAGCTGTCGAAAGTCAGTTTTTCAATTTAAACCAGCAAGAAAAGAATGTTCGTTCTTTGATGGCTAAGTTGGAAAGTGGTTTAATTAGTCGCCTAGCGGGGTTGCAGCGTGACTAATTCTAATTTTGAACCAGATACTAACTCTGT